>DCIP01000196.1 GCA_002317115.1 Candidatus Scybalocola fimicaballi | reverse complement strand
GTCATCTCATCGAAAGGAGTCGTTGGTATCGTTGGAGGTGTGACTGAGCACTTCAGCCTTGTGCTTCCAATCATCAATATCGACTCTAAGATTTCTTCTGTCATCAAAGGCAAGAATGGTACAGGTCTTATAGTTTGGAACGGTGGTGACATACGTAAGGCTGATATGGAGCAGGTGCCAAACTATGTCAAGGTAGCGGTTGGTGATACCATCGAGACAAGTGGACACTCAACAATCTTCCCTGCTGGAGTCAGCATAGGTAAGGTTGAGTCGTTTGAGAAGGGTAATGATGACTTCTATGCGATAACTGTCAGATTGAGTCAGGATTTCTCATCGTTGATGTATGTCGACGTGATTGACTTCGGTTATTCTGACGAGCTTAAGGAGTTGAACGAACAAATTAAAAAAGGGGATAACAAATAATGGGTGTTGACATACTTTCATACGGATTAAAATTTGTGGTGTATGTATTGCTCCAGGGATTGGTGTTGAACCATATCAATTTTCTTGGAGAGGTCAATCCTTACCTCTACGTCCTTTTTATCCTTCATCTTCCTACAGGATGCAATCGTACAATGGTTCAGATTATTGCATTCCTGCTTGGACTTTCTATCGACTTTTTCAGTGGCACAATCGGTGTGAACGCCGGAGCCACTTTACTTCTTGGATTCCTAAAACCTCACTTGGACAACACTTTCTCTCCACGTGAGGATAACAAGATGATCGTGCCTGGTTTCAGATCATACGGTATGAACACTTTCATTCAGTATGCGTCTATTCTTGTGTTGGTGCATCATCTTGCTCTATTCACATTAAGTGCTTTCACATTCGACAAGTTGCCTTATGTGCTTCTTAAGGGTGTTTTCTCAACACTCTTCACTTTACTACTTATTTTTATTATTGAATACTATCGCAGTAATCGTAGGATAGATGATTAATGATAGCAACGACAATAGAAGATTTATCATTTCGCTGATAATGGTGGCAGTCTGTTTGATTTATATCATCAGACTTTTTTCTATTCAGATTGTCGACAAGAGTTATTTGGAGCAGTCGCAAAATAATGCTTACCTTAGAAAGGTGATTTATCCGTCGCGCGGATTGCTCACCGACCGCAATGGAAAACTTATCGTTTTCAACAAACCCGCATTCGATATTATGATTGTGCCACGTGAGGCAAGGGGTATGGATACTCTTGCTTTCGCTCGTATGCTTGGTATCACAAAGGACGATTTTGATAAGCGAATGGGCATTATCCGGCGCAAAAGTGGCTATTCGCCATATGTGCCACAGCTTTTTATGTCGCAGTTGAGTGCTGAGGAATATGGTCCGATAAGCGAAAAACTTTTTAAGTTCAACGGTGTCTATGTGCAGAAGCGTACTCTTCGCGACTACAACTACCACAACGCAGCTTTGGCTCTCGGCTCCATCGGTGAGGTTTCAAAAAAACAGATTGAGGCTGACGACTTTTATTCGCAGGGTGACTATGCCGGACAGAACGGTATTGAGCTAACATACGAGAAGGTGCTTCGTGGTGAGAAGGGAGAGGAGATTTTGCTTCGCGACTCTCGTGGTCGTGTGAAAGGAAAATATGAAGACGGTAAGTACGATAAACTTCCTGTGCCAGGTAAGGATATCGAATTGTCTCTTGATATTGAGTTGCAGAAATATGGTGAGGAGCTGATGCATGGTAAGATTGGCTCAATCGCCGCGATCGAACCGTCGACGGGAGAGATCTTGGCTTTGGTGTCGAGTCCGACATACGATCCGTCTATGCTTGTGGGACGAAAGAGAAGTGCCAACTTTGCCGCGCTTTCAAAGGATCCATTGAAACCTTTGTTCGACCGTCCGATGATGGCGCAGTATCCTCCGGGCTCAACCTTTAAGACAGCCCAGGCTCTTGTGCTTCAGCAGGAGGGCATCATCACGCCTAACACTGCATACGGCTGTCAGCATGGCTTCCATGCCGGAGCGTTGACTGTGGGATGTCACGGACATGAATCGCCACTTAATTTGATGCACAGTATCCAGCACTCATGTAATGCATATTACTGTTGTGGATTCCGCGCGTTGATCGACCATAAGAAATATAAGACGGTGTCGGAGGCGATCGATGTCTGGAAAAACCATATTGTCTCTTTGGGATTTGGTTACAGATTAGGAGCTGACGTTCCAAATGAGAAGCGTGGATATATTCCAAACTCAGGTGTATATAATAAGGTATATGGAGAGAATCGTTGGAAGGGATTGACGATTATCTCACTTTCCATTGGTCAGGGAGAGGTGTTGGCAACACCTTTGCAGATTGCCAACCTTGGAGCCACAATCGCCAACCGTGGATATTACTACACTCCTCATCTTGTGAAGAATATACAGGGTGGAGAGATCGACTCATCGTTTATCGAGTGTCACCACAGTACAATCGATCCTAAGTATTATAATGTGGTGGTCGACGGTATGGAGCTGGTTATGATTTCCGGAACAGGTTACTATTCACGTATTGATAGTATTGCGGTGTGTGGTAAGACAGGTACGGCTGAGAACCCGCATGGAAAAGACCACTCAATATTCATGGCGTTCGCACCAAAGGATGATCCGAAGATTGCGATCAGCGTTGTGGTGGAGAATAGTGGATTCGGTGCGACGTGGGCTGCGCCAATCGCTACGCTTATGATTGAAAAGTATCTGAAGGGAGAAATTCCGAAGCGACGCAAGCCTATTGAGCAACGTCTGCTTGATGCTAACCTGATTAAAGAGTAGGAAGATGGATAGAAGAAACGAAAATATTCTCATCAATATAGATATGTGGACGATAGGGCTTTATATTGCCCTTGTCATCTTCGGTTGGATCAGTATCTACGGAGCGTCCTACAATTTCGACGACAGTAATTTCTGGGATTTCTCACAGAGATTTGGAAAGCAGCTTGTATGGATTGGCTGTTCTGTGGCGATTGCTGCTGTGCTTCTAATGCTCGACACGAAAATCTACACTACATTGGCGTATTTTATATATGCCTTCTTTATTATATTGCTGATAGTCACGCTCTTGGTAGCCCCGGATACGCGAGGTTCACACTCGTGGTTGGTGCTGGGACCAGTCAGTTTGCAGCCGGCGGAGTTTGCCAAGACAGCCACATGTCTTTGTCTTGCAAAGTTCATGAGTAGTTATGGCTTTTCAATGAAGAATGTCAGAGATACTATAATTATGTATCTCATCATTTTTGTGCCGATGTTGATTATCATTGCGCAGAATGAGACAGGTTCTGCCTTGGCATATTTTGCCTTATTCCTTGTGTTGTATCGTCAGGGAATGACGGGAATCATTCTGTTGTTGGGAGTGTGTGCCGCTGTATTCTTCGTAGTGGCTATTCGTTTTGGAGCCACACCGATTGTGGATGCTGTGCCTGACGAGAATTTAGGTATGTTTGCGATCATGATAATGGCGACGATAATAGCGTTGTCGATGGTCTACTTCTATTATAGGGACAATACGCTTGTGAAGACCATTTCAATAATGGGAGTGTCGATGTTCCTTATAGGTATTTTTGTCTACAATTATCTTGATGTCAAAATTAAGTTTTCTTATTTGGCATATATCGTTGTCGGTGCATTGATAGTGTATCTGTTGGTTATGGCATTGCGTCAGCGAAAGATTGGATATTTTTTGATCTCGCTCTTTGTGGCTGGTTCAATTGGATTCGGTCAGATGTCCGACTATGCTTTCAATAAAATTCTTCAGCCGCACCAGCAGGTCCGTATTAAGGTGACGTTGGGAATGGAGAACGATTTGAAGAAGTCGGGATATAATGTGAACCAGTCTATGATTGCCATCGGTAGTGGACGCTTGACAGGTAAAGGATTCTTGCAGGGCACGCAGACAAAGTTGAAATATGTGCCAGAGCAGGACACTGACTTTATCTTCTGTACTGTAGGAGAGGAGCATGGCTTTATAGGCACAACAGCAGTTGTGATTGGATTCCTTACTTTGATGCTTAGGCTAATTGCGTTGGCTGAACGACAGCGTTCTCTTTTCAGTAAGATTTATGGCTATTGTGTAGCGTCGATTATATTCTTCCACGTCGCCATCAATGTGGGAATGGTAATTGGATTGACTCCGGTAATCGGTATTCCGTTGCCTTTCTTCAGTTACGGAGGTTCATCATTGTGGAGCTTCACGATATTGTTGTTCATATTCCTTCGTCTCGACGCAAGCCGTAAGGAGGTATACGACTAATGATGGACAATCTTCCTGTCGACGCATTGAATATCCTCGCTCATCTCTCGTCGAAGGGCAAGGGTAGGGCATGGGTGTATGCCAACTGTAAAAAGGGAAGTGTATTGCCTGATGAGTTATTGGAGCGACGCGATGAGATTATTCAGATATTGGAATCTGACCAATCTCGTTTCGACGGAATAATCACATTCTACGATTCTTCATTTCCTAAGATCCGCGCGCAGGTGTCTGCCGGGGATTATCCACTCTGTTTTTTCTATCGCGGAGATATTTCATTACTCAACACCAAGAAGATAGCCGTGATCGGCACACGTAATTCCACACCTGACATCAAGGTGAGGGAGGAGGCTGTGGTGGATGCGTTGGTAGAGAAAGGAATGACAATCGTCTCCGGACTTGCCAATGGTTGTGACTCTATTGCCCACAGCAGGTGTGTGGAGAGAGGAGGCAAGACGGTAGCTATACTTCCGTCGCCAGTGTGGAGAGTGATTCCTGATTCGAAGATTGCTTTGGCTGAGGAGATTGTGGAGAGTGGGGGATTGCTGTTGAGCGAATACTACACTGTGGCAGGGAAGACGGAGCTTACTCCACGTTATGTTCGCCGCGACCATCTGCAGGCTATGCTGTCGGACGGAGTGGTGTTGGTGGCAAGCAATGAAGATGGAGGCTCACGTTTTGCTGTGAATTATGCTTTGACAAACGATATCGATTGTGCCGCTCTTTACGATTCTGCTACGGATGCAGACAATCCGTTGTTTGCACTTAATCGTCAGGTGGTGAAGAGCAGGGGAGAGGCAGGTGTGATTGATGCCAAAGACGCTAAGAATTCCGTCGGCAGATTTATCGATAGATGCTTCAACCCAAAGAATTTGTTTGATTTTTGAATTATGCCAAAATACTCTACTATAATTTTCGATCTTGACGGTACGCTGATGAATACGCTTGACGATTTGGCGATCA
Organism: Candidatus Scybalocola fimicaballi; assembly: GCA_002317115.1. Classification (GTDB taxonomy): domain Bacteria; phylum Bacteroidota; class Bacteroidia; order Bacteroidales; family Paludibacteraceae; genus UBA1723. Next base: position 6,860 of record DCIP01000196.1, on the reverse strand, counting down.
GCACCAACTATGCTCTTTCGCAGAACGGTTTTCCTACTCGCACTCTTGAGGAGGTTCGTGGTTTTGTGGGAAATGGAGTACGTAAGTTGATTGAGCGTGCAGTGCCTGAGAATACGTCGGTGGAGAAGGTTAACAGTGTGCTTTCTTGCTTTCACCAGCATTATCTGTTGCATTGTAGAGATCATTCCCGTCCATACGATGGAATTATTGATCTTTTGAGTGAACTCAAGAAGCGTGGAATCAAGATTGCGATTGTCTCGAATAAGCCAGACAGTGGTGTGAAGCAGTTGAATAAGGAGTATTTTGCTGAATATATCGACGTCGCTCTTGGAGAGAATGAGAAGGCTGGCATACCACGCAAACCAGCTCCTGAGATGGTGTATGAGGCGATGAAACAGTTAACGTCAACGTCATCGTTAGCGTCATCGTCAACATTATACGTAGGTGATTCCGACGTCGACATTATGACTGCTCGCAATGCGGGAATTGATTGCTTGTCGGTGACGTGGGGATTCAAGACAAGAGAATTTTTGACTCAGTTTGGTGCGACGAAGATGATTGATGCACCGTCGGAAATGTTGGAAATAATTTGAATTAATTATATGGATTTCAAGTCGGTAGATTTATCAAAATATGCGCTTGTGCTTGAGGGCGGTGGAATGCGAGGCGTCTTCACTGCTGGAGTATTGGACTATTTTCTTGACGCTAAGATAGAGTTTCCATACGCCATTGGTGTGAGTGCTGGAGCAGGCAACGTGTTGAATTTCATGTCAAAGCAACGTGGCCGCACTAAGACGATGGATATCGACTATCTTGAGAAATACAACTATATTGGTATTGGTACGCTCCTTCGTACTGGCAATATTATGGATTTCGGTTTGTTGTTCGACAAATTTCCCAACGTCATTTATCCGTATGATTTCCCGACTTACCTTAACAATCCCACAAAATGTGAGGTTGTGGCTACAGATATCGAGACTGGGGAGGCTGTCTATATTGACGACCGCACTACACTCGACCGCCTCAACGTCGTTTGCCAGGCATCGTGCAGTTTGCCATTTGTCTGCAAAATCACAGAGTTGGACGGGAAGAAGTTTCTCGACGGAGGTATCGCAGATGCCATACCGTTTCAACGAGCGTTCGACCAAGGTTATGATAAATGTGTGGTGATTCTTACACGTCCGTTGGGCTACAGAAAGAATCCTAATGGAATGAAATTTCCGAATTTTGTTTATAAGAAATATCCTAAACTACAGGAGAAACTCCGTCGCAAGAATTTGGAATACAATATTTTAATGGATAAGATAGAGGCGATGGAGAAGACTGGGGAGATCGTCGTTGTCCGTCCTGTCGACGTCAAGGGAGTCGATAGATTGGAGAAAAGTCCTGAAAAATTAACTGCATTATACAATCACGGCTACGAAGTCGCAAAAGAGATGTTTGGTTAATTTCTAACTTGAATATAGTCTCCTGCCTCAAACACACTTTGGTATATTTTCAAATTATGTTTGCTTGGTCCGCTCACAGGAGTACAGAATCCGAAAGTCAGATCATATTTGGAATTGCATTTAGGGCAGATAGCGTAAGGCATCTTCACCTCCACCGACACCGATTTGTCTGCTTCAACTGGGCAAGCCAAGTCGGCAGCATGTAATTTATTGTCGTAGTCGCGAAAAATCAGAATGCCGCCATAACCAAGTAGTGTGCCAGCGGCGTAGAAATTGCCATATTTATATTCGACGTAGGATCCGGCGTTACGCAATTGCATAAAATCAGTGTATGGAGTGCGGACATTAACGCTTAAATTAGGGATGGGGTTTTCCTCCTCCTTCTCACATGAAGTGATGCAGAAGGAGAAAAAGATAGTCAATAATCTTAAAACAAGACGATTCATAATCAACACTTTATTTATGAACACGTACGATGTCGACGGTATGGCTTCCAGCTCCGATAAGATCAGCGCGTTCGGCATTCTTCATCTGGAAATCCACGAATCTCTCAAATGCCTCCTCACTCATCTTGTTGATGACGGGGCGCATATAATCCGACGGACCATCGGGAGAGAAAATCGTCACTCTCTCAAGTCCGGCAAGATTGTTTAGTCGGTCGATATCATCCACTCGCATATAGTCGTAGAGTTCCTCCTCATCCGAGCGGACGTGGAAGGATTCGTCGATGAATCCCTTCTCCATCAGGTTGCAGATTCTGTCCTCGTCGAAACAGTATGTCAGGATACAGTAGTCGTTCATCACATAAGCGTTGAAGATGAGACCGCCATCCTTAGTCACACGTTTAGCCTCATTCATAGCGATAAGTTTTTCGTCGTCGCCGATAAGATGGTAGAGAGGTCCGAAATTGATTGTGATGTCAAAACTATTGTCTGGCAGGAACGACAAATCTTTCGCATTACCCTGGTAGGCCTTCACTGCGTCGCCTTTCGACTTTAGGATATCAAGGTTATGCTTCACCAATTCCACAGCAGTCACGTCGCAACCGAGTTCAGCAAGTGCGAAGGAATATCTTCCCGTCGCAGCACCTAAATCAAGGATTTTTAATCCGTTGCAATTTTCAGGAAGGAATTTTTTGATGTAGTGCATCGACACACGAAATTCCACCATACCATGACGGCGGACAAGACGCAAATCTTCCTTATGCTTATTGTAGTATTTGGTTAAAAGTTTGTCTCTCTGCATTGTGATTTTATTATTAGACGGAAGCAGTGGTTGGAGTCGTTACTACGTTGGACATACCTCCGTCTTCAATTATGAATTATGCATTACGCATTATGAATTACTCTTCGTACCAGCTTGCGTACAAATGGTAGTTGTCGGAGATTCTCTGGATCATATCCTTCGACTGCTCTGGCGACACATCCTTGATCTTCTTAGCAGGCACACCTGCCATAAGGCTTCCTGGCTCAACAATTGTGCCAGTTGTCACTACAGCACCAGCGGCGATAATCGAGCCTTCGCCCACCACTACGTTATCCAAGATGATAGAGCCCATTCCCACCAACACGTTGTTTTCAATCTTAGCACCGTGGATAGTGGCGTTGTGGCCTACCGACACGTTGTCGCCAAGCTCGATTGTGGAAGGCTTTGGTGATTTGTCGTATAGAGTGTGAAGCACCGCTCCATCCTGAATGTTGACATTCTTGCCAATCTTGATAGAGTTGACGTCGCCACGTAGCACCGCGCCAAACCAGATGCTGCTGTTGTCGCCAATCTCCACGTTGCCAATCACTGCAGCGTTGTCTGCCAAGAATACGTTCTCTCCAATCTTAGGAGTATAGCCTCTAACTGATTTTATAATTGCCATAATTGTCTATTTTCTAATTAATTAATCTTTCAAAGTGAAATTCCAAGAGCAAGTGCTGTCTATATTCTTGTTTTTGGGAAACAATAGGGGCGACCACAATGATCACCCCTACATATTTCATCTTATAGTCAACGTTTTCGTCTTCGTTAACGTCAACGTCAGCGTTTATTAATCATCTAAATCGTCGTTGTTGCGGCGGTCGTTGCGGAAATTACCTTTAGTTCCCTTGAAACGATCCTCTTTAGATTTGTGTGGACGGCCTCCGCCTCTGTTCTCGTCACGGCCTCCCTTACGGAAATCACGTCTTTCGCCTCTTCTCTCGTCGCGTCCACCTCTGCGGAAGTCACGATCGTCATCATCTCTACGGTCTCTGCGGAAATCCTTTCTGTCGCCACGGTCGTTTCTGTGCTCACCACGGAAACTTCTCTTGTCGTCGCGGTCGCCATCTCTGTGGAAATCACGTCTTTCACCACGATCGCTATCTCTACGGTCGCCACGGAATCCGCCTCTTCTTTCGCCTCTGTCACCACCTCTACGGTCGCCACGGAAATCACGTCTTTCTCTTCTCTCTTCACCGTCGCCTTCAGAATCTCTCTCGAAACGTTTCTTGCGCTCTCCAAGTTTCTGCTCGTACTCTTTCTTCTCAGCCCAACGCTTCTCTCTTTCAGCGCGAGCCTCCTGCTCCTCGTGGCGACGACGCAAGTATGATAGACGGTCAGCCTCTCTTAGATCCTTGCCATCCTCGTCGACGTACTTTCTACGGATAGGGTGGAAGAATTCGTTCTCCTCACGGTTCTCGCGTCTATCTCTATCTTCTCTCTCTTTCTCTTCTCTCTCCTTGAAACGACGCTCCTTGCCATCACGCACGTAATCTTCTCTACGTCCTGAGAACATCTCGTATTTGCGGAACTCGCAGTCGATGTCGCCGTTCTTAAGAGCCACCTTGAACGATGGAGATAGACGGATCTGTGATGTAGCCTCGTTAGGCACTGTGATGATCCATGCGTTCTTGCCTGTGCAATCCTCCTTAAGCTTCTTGCCGATCTCAGCGTAAAGAGTAGGAAGGTCGTCACCGCCACCGATACGCTCTCCGTATGGTGGGTTGAACATGATCATCGCGTCGCCCTCAGGGATATTAAGCTCCTGGAATGGGATACAAGTAAGCTTGACGTAGCTTCCCAAACCAGCGTTAGTTACGTTTTTCTCAGCGATCTCGATGCTGCTGCGTAGGATATCCGAACCATAGATTGTGTAGTCGAACTCCTTCTCACGGCTGTCGTCCTGGAAGATTTCGTCGAACATGTCAGCATCGTAGTCTTTCCATGTCTGGAAAGCGAATTTCTCGCGGTATAGACCAGGTGCGATTCCTTTAGCGATCATTGCAGCCTCGACAAGGATTGTACCCGAACCACACATTGGGTCGATAAAGTCGCTCTGACCGTTCCAGTCTGCCATCAAAAGCATACCTGCAGCCAACACCTCGTTGATAGGAGCTGCTGTCTGAGCCACACGGTAGCCACGCTTGTGTAGCGACTCACCGGATGAATCCAATGAGATCGTACATGTTCTGTCTGCGACGTGGATGTTGATATACAAGTCTGGATTTGTAAGACGCACGCTTGGACGTTTGCCGATCTTCTCCATGAATCTGTCGGCGATCGCGTCTTTCACTCTATACTGCAAGAACTGTGAGTGACGGAATACGTCTGAAAAGACAGTGGCATCAATCGCAAAAGTCTTTCTGTCGTCAAGATACTCATCCCAATCGAAGGCCTTAACTTTTTCATACACCTCGTCTGCACTCTCTGCCTCGAAAGTATAGATAGGTTTGAGCACTCTCAATGCTGTGCGGCAAAAGAAGTTTGCCATATACAACATCTTCTTGTCGCCTTCGAAGGTTACACCTCTGCGTACTTCCTGTACATTCTCGGCTCCAAGATCAATTAGTTCTTTTGCCAATACGCCCTCCAACCCTTGGAAGGTCTTAGCCACCATTTCAAATTTTTCTGCCACTTGCAAAATTCATTAAATTTCCTGCAAAGATACGCTATTTTCCAAATCATTAGCATCAGCCATGCTCATTTTTCTTTTCTCAGCACGACGATAATAATAGATAATACCGTATTCCTTGCATTTATCAAGTTTTTCTTCCTCTGCTTTGTTTGCGTATGTGCTCTCCACTTCGTCCCAGATCTGTAGGATAACGGCGTCGACCTCTTTGTTGAGCTCGTTCACCTCCTCCATCTTTCTCACTGTGTTGGCCTGAAGCACTTTCTGCTTGCTCTCAAGCTCGGCGAAGTTCTCGTAGAACACCTGCACTTTCTGGATCGACGGGTTGTAGATTGGAGCTCCACCCTTCATCTGACGGTCGCGCTCTCCCTTTATCACCTTCTGTCCCCACTCAAGAAGTTTCTCGTCTGTGGATAGGTCAGGCACGACGGTGTTCTCTGGCTGCAAACCGTATAGCAGTTTGAACTCAGCCTTGATCTCCTTTCTCAACACACACATGTTCACTACCTGGATGAAGTGAGACACGTAAAGACGTGCCATCTTCAATGTCTCCTGATAGCCTTTGTTGCTCTTTACCTGTAGGTCGGAGCACTGCTTGTATTCGCTCAACGCGCGCTCGTAACGGATAAGTAGAGCTCTTGCGTCTTCAAGTGATTTCAATGAAAATGCAAGGTTGCGGATATCTCCGATTTTCTGGCCTTGCTCCACTGCCGACTTCAATGTGCGAAGACGGGCTTGGTTTGTATTTGGTAATCTTCTATATGGCATTTGTTAGTCCTCCCTGTAATTAGTCTTCTCTGTAAAGAAGAGATTCTGCGATTGATTTTAGCACCTCTTTCTTCTCTGCGCTCAACGAAAGCTGGCTTAGTGATTCCAACGCTTTCTGGTAATAGCTGTTCATTTTCTCTTCAGCTATTTTGCCGATGTTGAGAGAATCGTAGATTGCTGTCACGGCTTTCACTTTCTCGTCTCTGTCGAATGTCTCTTTTGCGATCCACTCCTCCAACGATTTCTTAGTGTCGCCTGATGCCTTCTCAAGGGCAGTGATTAGCAGGTAAGTCTTTTTATTGCAACAAATGTCGCCACCAATTTTCTTTCCGAATTTCTTCACGTCGCCATACACGTCCAACCAGTCGTCCTTCAACTGGAATGCCAAGCCGACGTTGATACCGAACTCATATATTAGGTCGGCATCCTTAGCTGACGCTTTTGCGCAGATGGCACCGACCTTCAAACTGCAGGCAAGAAGCACAGCTGTCTTCAGACGGATCATTGCGATGTATTCGTCTGCTGTGACGTCGTTACGCGACTCGAAATCCATGTCGTACTGCTGGCCTTCACACACCTCGATGGTAGTCTGGTTGAAGACGTTAAGTAGGGATGGAAGCAACGAGTGCTCTGCTCTGCACATCACCTCGTAGGCTTGGGAAAGCATCACGTCGCCAGAAAGGATGGCGGTGTTCTCATTCCATTTCTTGTGTACAGTTGGTTTTCCACGACGCATATCCGCTTTGTCCATGATATCATCGTGA
>DCIP01000219.1 GCA_002317115.1 Candidatus Scybalocola fimicaballi | reverse complement strand
GGCAACTGTGCCCGCCACTGTCCTGCCGGAGCAATCACAATGGCACCAACAGTAGACGGAGACGAAACGTCGGCAAAGATGCCAGTGATCGACCCAATGAGATGTATCGGATGCGGTGCTTGCGAGAACCTTTGCCCTTCATCACCATACAGTGCAATCTACGTTGAAGGCCACAGAGTACACAGAATTGACTAATAACGAAAAAAGACAACACAATATATGGATCGTAGAGATTTTCTAAAACGTTTGTCAGCAGCCACTGCCACTATGGGTTTGGCAGCTTGTACTGATGAAAAGACGAAGGAGATTATCGGAACACATAGCCAGAAACCGACTGGCGAAATGACATACCGCACTGTGCCAACTACAGGCGACAAGATCTCGCTTCTTGGCTACGGCTGTATGCGTCTCCCAACTGTCCAGCATGGAAGTGCAAGAGAGCAGAAAGATATTGAGATCGACCAGGAGGAGTTGAACGCCCACGTCGACTACGCCATCGAGCACGGAATCAACTATTTCGACACATCCCCTGTTTACTGCCAGGGACGAAGCGAGCACCACATGGGTATCGCCCTTAAACGTATTCCAAGAGAGAAATATTTCATTGCCACTAAGCTTTCGAATTTCGCTCAGGAATTATGGAGCAGAGAGAAATCAATAGAGATGTACCACAACTCTTTCAAGGAGCTTCAGGTGGACACTATCGACTATATGCTTCTTCACGCAATCGGCGGCACAAATGGAGAGTTCAACTCTACTCAGACATTTGAGAAGAGATACATCGAGAACGGAATCCTTGACTTCCTTATAGAAGAAAGAGCTAAAGGCAAAATCCGTAATCTTGGATTCTCATACCACGGTGATATCGCCATCTTCGACCGTTGTCTTGCCATGCACGACAAGGTGAAATGGGATTTCGTGCAGATTCAGATGAACTACGTGGATTGGCTACACGCAAAGGAGGTCAACCCAGCCAACACAAATGCAGAGTATCTATATGCAGAGTTGGAGAAACGTAATATCCCTGCAATCATTATGGAGCCACTTCTTGGAGGTCGTTTGGCAAGCACATTGAGTTTCATCGCAGCCAAGTTGAAAGCACGTCGACCTGAGGATTCAGTTGCAAAATGGGCTTTGCGTTATCTTGGTTCATTCCCTAACGTGCTTACTGTGTTGAGCGGAATGACATACATGGAGAATGTCAAGGAAAACGTGGACACATATTCACCTGTTGAGCCATGCACAGAAGATGAGCTTGCTTTGCTTGAGGAGGTAGCACAGGCAATGTTGAGATACCCAAGCGTGCCATGTACTGGTTGCCAGTACTGTATGCCATGCCCTTACGGTATCAATATTCCAGGTATTTTCCAGCACTACAACAAGTGCATCAACGAGGGTAACGTATCTCTTAACAACCAGGATGAGAACTATGCAGAGGCTCGTCGTGCATTCCTAATGGGTTACGACCGTTCGGTGCCAAAATTGCGTCAGGCTGACCACTGTATCGGATGTGGAATCTGTAAGAGCCACTGTCCGCAGAACATCGATATTCCAGGCGAAATGCAGAGAATAGACAAGTATGTGGAGAGTTTGAAGCAATCAATGGATTAAGTCAAATGGATTCGAGAAATCAAAAAGACCATACCAATCTAGTTAGCAAATCAGCTCTCATTTTCGGTATGCCTGCAGCATTATTGGGGGGATTTAGAATCAGTTTCGGCCTTTGCTTTATTCTTGTAAGTTTTATTTTCGGTATTTGGGCTGCGGTTACTTATATTGACCAAAAATTTGTCGATAGATACGACACAATATACAGAAGCGAAAGTCCAATATCATATTGGTTCCGTTTGACATTAATCTCTATTTTTGCTATAGGATCTTTTGTCTTAGGCATCATAGTTTTATATCATGGCATGTAAGACTTTAGTTTTATGGATAAACTGACAATAGTAACTGCATCAGGCGAGACCATCACAGCTAACGAGATGGGAATCAAAGCATTGCGTCGCATTTATAAAGAGCGACGTGAGGTATTGCGTGGTGCGACGGTGACTGACATTCTAATTGGAAAGGGAGCCGCTTGTTTCCTTATCGCAGGTGGCATCAAACACCTGAACGTTGGAGTGATCAGTAGAGCCGGACTCGACATGATGCAGAAGGCTGGCATTCCCGTCGTCGCAAGAGAAATTGTGCCGATGATCATCAACCGTAAGAACGACGGTCAGTGCCCTATCGAGAATCTCCTTCGTGAGACATTCGAAGCAGAGGAAGGCATCAAGAAAATCAGTGCATTCTTCAACGACGAATTTTCTGTATAGGGGCAATCCCTTGTGGGTGCCCATTATAGCAATCCCTTGTGGGTGCCAATCAATTTTGGAATTTATTAACCACAATAAAAACGGCTGTGTTTCACGAATGAAGCACAGCCGTTTTATTTTAATCTCAATTCTATGTGATTTCGGAATACAACTCCGAAATTGCATAAAATCACCTTAATGTCTTATTCAAGAAATCTGACACAACCTGCTCATACTTTTCAGGTTGCTCCGTGATAGCGTTAATATGCGTACCACCTTCCACCAACCACATCTCGGTATTCTTTTTCTTCGTCGCCATGATTCGTTTTCCTTCCGACAATGGGACTCTTGTATCCGCGTCGCCATGAATGATAAGAAGCGGATTCTCCACATTCTCCAATTTTTTGATAGACGACGCTTCCTTAAACGACCATCCTTCCTTAATCTTACAAAGCAGACTTGCACTGTACAAAAGCGGGAATGCTGGCAGATGCATCTTTAGCTTCATCTCACGGCTAAACACAGCGAATGCCGACGTGAATCCACTATCGTCGACGACTGCTTTCACACAAGCAGGCAATCCTTCCTCCGCACACATCACCACACAAGCTCCACCCATCGATAAGCCGTGTAGCACCACAGGAAGAGAAGCGTCGAAATGGTTATTCACCTCCGACACCCACTGCAAGACGTCCAAACGGTCGGGCCATCCCATACCTGTCACGTGGCCATCACTTCCAGCATGATGAGCCAAATCCACCATCACCACGTTGAAATGAAACTTCTCCAGATACATCTTTGCATGTGGCAATGTCTGGATCGAACAGCCTGTGTATCCGTGCACAAGAATCACTGTGCCCTTTGCTTCCTCACAAGGAATAATGTAGGCATGCAAACGTAAGCCATTCGGATTGGTGATATAATGATCCTCCACCTTACCGTCGGAAAGCAACGCGTCGAACCAAGAAAGAAATTCAGGATGATCCGCATTAAATTGTTTTCTAAAGTTTGCCTCCACACGTCCTACCGTATCCTTGTAAACGGAAATATGCAGGAAAAAGAATCCGAACGCTATCCAAACTACAACGATAGCCACTGCCAAATACACAAAAGTCATGATATAATCTTTTTATAAATTCACCTCACAAACTATGCCTAAAACGGTCATATCATACATAACAATCAATATAAATGATTTTTATGCCACAACTTTCCTTTACGACAAAAAAATTAGGGCATGTCTTTTCGACATGCCCTTCTGATTAAAACGATATTATAGCATAACTTCGAAAGTTCATCTATATTCGTTAGGCAACTACAAGTGATTGCCCATACGATTCGATTATTGCTCTACCAATGCAGTAGATAGGTATCTTTCACCTGTGTCTGGAAGAAGTGCGACGATTGTCTTGCCCTTGTTCTCAGGACGTTTTGCCACCTGGATGGCTGTGTACAAAGATGCACCTGATGAAATTCCTGCGAAGAAACCGTTTCTTCCAAGGCGTTGTGCTGTTGCAATCGCATCCTCGTTGCTGACAGTTAAAATCTCGTCGATATACTCTCTGTTGAAGTTCTTTGGCTCAAAACCAGCACCGATTCCCTGGATCTTGTGTGGACCAGGAGCGTTACCTGAAAGCACTGCACTTGCCGATGGCTCAACTGCCACAGCCTTGACTGATGACTTGTGCGACTTCAATCCCTTTGAAACACCACTGACTGTACCACCAGTTCCAACTCCTGCGACGAAGATATCCACGTCGCCATCTGTATCCTTCCAGATCTCCTCTGCTGTTGTCTTTGCGTGGATTGCTGGGTTGGCTGCGTTCTCAAACTGCAATGGCAAGAATGAACCTGGAGTCGACGCTACGATCTCCTTAGCCTTTGCGATTGCACCCTTCATTCCTTCGCTACCTGGAGTCAAAACAAGCTCTGCTCCGTAGGCTGCGATCAACTTTCTGCGCTCGACACTCATTGTCTCTGGCATTACGATGATCACCTTATATCCTTTGACTGCACCTACCCATGCAAGACCGATACCTGTGTTGCCACTTGTTGGCTCGACGATTACACCACCCTGCTTAAGCAAACCGTCTTTCTCTGCCTGCTCAATCATTGCAAGTGCGATACGATCCTTTACGCTTCCACCAGGGTTGAAAGCCTCAACCTTAACCAAAAGTCTTGCCTGAAGGTTCTCCTCCTTCTCAATGTTGCTTAGTCTTACCAATGGAGTGCGACCGATTAGGTCTGTGAAGTTATTATAAATCTGTGCCATAGTCTGTAATAGTTTAAATGTTTTTGTTTTTCAACGTTAACGTTAGCGTCAACGTTAATTCAATAATTTTTCGAATTTAATGTTTACTCTTGTGTAGTGAGGAGTGAAATCCTTCACTTCGCTGAATCCGTACTTGTTGTAGAGGCCCATAGCCGCTTTCAATCTCGTGTTGGATTCCAAAATTAGTTTATCAATGTTGTTGTCTTTAGCGTAGTTGAAAATCGCTTCAAACAATAGGTTAGCCACTCCCTTCCCCTGAGCTGCCGGATCCACCGCAAGTTTGGAGATTTCATATTCAGATTCTCCGTGCTTTAGTAGAGCCACACATCCAAGAACATTCCCGTCTTCAGTGGCGAAGAAAAGATGACCACCTTTGTTAAGAATCTCTCTGTCGGGATGAGTGAGAAGTTCAACCTCAAATGGCTCGATTGCGTTTTCGTCGAAGAAGCGAGTAATCCAACCACGGTTGAGAGCTTCGAATGATTTCGTATATTGGGGTTTCCATGTTTCAATCTGTGCCATAAGCTTCAATTTTTTTAATTAAACTGCTTGTGGTAACGGGTTAATAACCCGTTACACATTAAATCGCATCAAAAGCCTGTTTCAAATCGTCAAGGATATCGTCGATATGCTCAGTACCGATGCTCAATCTGATTGTCGACGGAGTGATGTGCTGCTGAGCTGCCTCCTCTGGAGAAAGCTGAGAGT
>DCIP01000102.1:2839-11085 GCA_002317115.1 Candidatus Scybalocola fimicaballi | reverse complement strand
ACAGGAAGTCCGTGAGTATCCCATCCAGCTTTACGCTTAACATGGAATCCCTTCATAGTCTTGTATCTGCAGAAAATATCCTTGATTGAACGAGCCATTACGTGGTGGATACCTGGCATACCGTTTGCTGAAGGCGGACCTTCAAAAAATACGAAAGTTGGATTACCTTCTCTCTCAGAGATACTCTTATGGAAAAGGTCTTTAGCATCCCAATCCTTTAGCACCTCTTTGTTTACATCCGAGAGGTTAAAATTCGAATACTCAGTAAATTTCTTACCCATTATGTATAATGTTTTCTTATTTTCATGAAAATTCGCACAATGCGAAGCATAATGCAGTGCAAATTTACAAAAAAATTATATTGTAGAGCATTAATATTCGCTAAAAAGTAAATAAAGTCGTATCTTCGCAGTATATAAAGCAAAAAAAATGAGAATAGATATTTTGTCGTGTGTGCCAGAACTTCTTGAAAGTCCGTTGCAGCATTCAATCATAAAGAGAGCAAGAGAAAAAGGTTTGGTGGATATCCAAATCCACAATATCCGTGACTACACTCTAAATAAGCATTTGAAAGTCGACGACGAGGCTTACGGCTACTCAGCCGGTATGGTGATGCAGATCGAGCCTATCGACAGACTTATCACGCATCTTAAGGAGCAGAGAGAATATGATGAGGTAATCTATACAAGTCCCGACGGTGAGACTTTCAACCAGAAGATTGCCAACGAGATGTCTCTCTACAATAATATAATCATCCTATGTGGCCATTATAAAGGTATCGACCATCGTATTCGTGAGCATCTTATCACTCGTGAAATCTCAGTCGGAGATTTCGTGTTGACTGGAGGTGAACTTGCGTCGCTAATCATGACAGATGCTGTGGTACGTCTATTGCCAGGAGCGATGAGTGATTTGGAAAGTGCGTTGACAGACTGTTTCCAGGATGATCTTTTGGCACCCCCAGTCTACACTCGTCCAGCCGACTATAAGGGTTGGAAAGTGCCAGAGGTGCTATTGTCAGGTAACGAGAAATTGATTCGTGAGTGGGAGTACGAGCAGAGTTTGGAAAGGACTAAAAAACTAAGGCCAGATTTGCTTGGGGAATAATCATTAAACAGAACCATTATGAGCAATGGAACAAGACTTGAGCAAAATAATAATGAGCCAAACCAGCATGTCGGTGAATGCCTTTATCAAAACCTATCCAGAAGAGAAATGGCAGATCTTGACAGAGGCGACATACGAGTGCTTGAAAAAAGGGTTCACGATCAATCGTATGGAGGTCCAGAGGATGTGCAGACTACTCTTGAGCAAACCAGAGCGGAACAGGTAGAGGTTGAGAGATTATTTAAGATTGCCAAAGATAACAATCTGTTTATCGACAGAGCAACTATAGATAAGTTTGGTGACAAACTATGCACAAAGACTGGCGAATGCGAAATTTTCTATAACGAAAAGGAAAATCTCATATATAAGGTTAAAGATCCATTCGCTAAATGGGTGATAAAGGAGCTTCACGCTGAAGATGCCATCTATGAGCATATCGTTCATAATCTTCTATTCCCTAATACACATTATAAATTTATAGGTCTTGCTGAAGACGAGGGGAATCTTCGAATCGTGTTGACTCAACCTTTCATTGCCTCTACCAATGCCCACCCTACTGATGATGAGATTATTGCTCATTTGAAGACGTTGGGATTGGAGCCAGACGGATACTACTTTTATGGCAATGAGTATGTCTCAGTAACCGACATAGGTACAGCCTCCGACAATGTATTGAAGGGCGACAACGGTGAGCTATACTTCATCGATCCGATTATCAAACTAAAGAAACCGGCTCGTGAAGTAATAGACTTTCTTATAAACTACACTCCCGTCGCAACGGAAGAAAAGAAATTGCCTTGGTGGAAGAGATTATTTAAATAGCAAATAAAATACAAACGGCTGATTCATAGTCTTGAATCAGCCGTTTATGTTTACATGATTATATTTTCACATTTTTATCTTCTTAACAATGTGAAATGACCAGTGTATTGTTTGTCAATCTCAGGGACATCCAACACATACCAATAATCTGTGGTTGGCAATTCATATCCGTTATACACTCCTTCCCAACCTTCTGTGGTACCGGTTTCTGTATATAACAATTTACCGTAACGATCGTAAATTTTCAATGTCGGTTCTAAGAAATAATCCAAATTTTCGACCTTCCAATTTTCTTCTCCCTGATAAAAATATTTTGGAAATTCAAGACCTGCGAAAGGAATCTTAAATTCAAACAGTGAGGAACAACCTTTATCATTAAACACCACAATTTGGTATAATCTACCCATTTTTACATTTTCAATCACATTGGAAGTTGTTGGCTCATCTCCATTTTGATAGATGAAATAAAGTGGTTCACTATCATCGTCTACAATCATTTGGTATGAGTTTTCCGAAATTTGTTCATAAGACAAAATATGAGGAGGTTCATTTACTTCAATAGTACCTTCCTTACGTTCTTCACAATGTTCCTTAGTCGCTACAACAGTATAATTTGTTGTAGTATATAGATCTATATTGTAATAATTCTCTTTGATTTCTACTGTGTCATTGTCAGCAATCCAGATGATTTTATCAACTGGATTTTTTGTAGAAATAAAAAATGACGTTAGACCTCCACCACAAGCAGAGGAACTATTTTTTACATTCAAATCAATAGGTTCGACTACACTGATTGTTCTTTCATCGCTAATCTCTTTACAACCATTTTCAGAAACAGCAGAAACTCTATAAGTTGTATTTTCAATTGGAGAGTCTACTATACTAAGTATACCGGTAGTTATTTCAGTAAACTGAGTGTCATTTTTACCTTTACTCTCCCAGACGATTCCTTTCTCGTATGAATAATTAGTAGACAAAGTCACATCTTCATCCTGGCAAAGCGTTGT
Source organism: Candidatus Scybalocola fimicaballi (assembly GCA_002317115.1). GTDB lineage: Bacteria > Bacteroidota > Bacteroidia > Bacteroidales > Paludibacteraceae > UBA1723. Next base: position 8,149 of record DCIP01000102.1, on the reverse strand, counting down.
TTGAGATGCAGTCAACTCAATTTTTTGTGAAGGCTCCACGTCGACATTAAAAGGTTTAGAGAAGTCAGGACAAATAGAATTATCCACCCAGAATTCATATTTAGTTAATCCAGCAGGTGTATCATCAACATTTAGCTTATTCTCAGCAAATGACTTGTCACCATCCTTTTTCCATCCATAAGTGCTATTTTCAGAACTTATAGTCGCAGACAGTTTTACTGAAGCTCCTTCACATACAAGATCAGGAATATCTTCAAAAGTCACATCAATTGGTTGTTCTACAATCAGTGACACTTCGTTAGAATAAACACGCTCACAGGCTTTATTATCAGCTGACGCAATTTTATATGTTGCAGACTTGTCTGAAGTAAATGACAGATTTGCATTTTTCGTTTCAGTAAAATCATTTTCACCTTCGTACTTTGTCATTAAAACATAATTTGACGAATTACTTGAAAGGACTGTCAATTCAACATCAGCCGTTTCACAAAAAGAATCTTTATTGATTTTCAATTCAAACTCTGGTTTTGTCTCAACCGTAACATCTACAGACTTCTCAATCTTTGAACATATTTCACCAGTAATAGTCAAATTATAAGTAGCGTCGGCATCAGGAATATCAGTGATACTTTTGTCTGTTGAATTTAATGACACATTATTCTTATCCCATTGGATTTTGTACGAAGACGGCACATTAGCATCAAATTTTACCGTCACACTTTCTCCTTCACAAACCGATTCCGACGAAGCGACAAGATTAAAGTCATCAATTTTTTTCTCAACTTTGACGTCAATATCCTTCTCTACTCTTGGGCAAAGCACTCCTTCTACGAAAAATTTGTATGATGCATCTTTAGAAGGAGAATCACTCAATGTAAGACTTGTCGAACCAACTGGTTTTCCATCTTTCAGCCATCCATATTTGTTTATCGGATCAAGGTTGGCAGACGCATTTATTTCAACTGTTTCACCCTCACAAATAGATTCAGGCACAGCTTCAAGCTTAACGTCTACTCTTTCCTCAACATCAATATAGGCTGTTACTTCAGCTGAAGTACAAACATCGTCAGTGGCATACAATGTCATCGTTTTGCTGACTTGTACGTTTTTATCTATGAAATTTGCACTATTGGTAGTTTTGAAATCCCAAATGAATTTAGTTGGTTTTCCAGACAATACCTTTGCTGTATATTCAACATCGTCTCCCTGACAAATCTTTGTATCGCTTATAGGACCAATTTTAATTGACGGATTTACAATGAATTCAAACAAAATCGAGTCTGAAACACATTTTTTATGCTTGCCGACAAACAAATATGACGTACTCTTTTTCGGATTTGCTACAGTTATGTTCATCTTTGTCTCACCAGCAATCAAAGTCCATTTCTTCTCACCTTCTGCTTTGCTATACCACTCCATTTCTGAAACCATTGCATTATTCGTTTGACGGACTCTCCACTCTAAAGCATCATTACGGTCCTCACAAAGCATCACTTTGTTAGCAATAGGTTCGAATATAGGAATCTCACATTTAGCGTCACATTCAAGCGAAACTGAATTTGTGATGTAAAAATCTTTTTCACAATCATCTGGCACTCCGTTTGCGACCACCTGTTGCAAACTCTCATCATCTTCAGCGACAATAGCACGGAAATAAGTTTTGCCTTCAAACTCATCACTAAAATCAAACTTTTTATCAGTAGTAGTCATGTTTGTCCACGTCGCATCATCAGATGAATATTGCCACAAAACAGAATAGCTTCGGTAAAGAGCATCCCATCCAGTAGCTATAAGGTCGACGGAATGAGTCTCGTCTTCACAATCGTAAACAGGCTCATTAGTTTTGCTTTTATTTTTATCTATTCCGACGTAGGCTGGAGTTTTAGGTTTACGATCAACCTGTGAAATAATATTAGATATTGAGAAATAATCACATCCATTTTCAGGAGTCTCATGCTCACCAATGTATGTAGCCTTGTTTTTAGCCTCCGACTCAGTTGCACCACCAGTAATAATTGCTCTATATACCTCTTTTCCAGTTGATGGCACTTCACGCTGAAGATATGTCTTCTCTATACCACTTTCTTTAGTTAGGTTAGTCCAAGTATATCCTTCATCTGTGGAATACTGCCAAAGGAAATATATTTTAGGATAAAGAGTTTTCCAAGAAGTCAACAAATCGGTGTTGTTCACAGCATAAGTTGGTATACATGTTGATTTTGTCAAGGATTTGCTGAATTCGATATCTGGACGAACCACTTCATCATCATCATAACGTTCCAATGTAATATCATCAATAGCAAAATCATTACCATTTCCACTTGAACAGTTATTAGTAATGACAATTTTCAACAAATTACTCTCGTCAGCTTCAAATTCCAAAGATGTTTCTGTCCAATCACGTTCATCGTGAATATATAATCCCTCTTGGTTTTTATACTTTCCAGGCCATCTAACGACGTCGTTGCCAGACACATTCACACTTTTCAGCAATTTAGGATTTGCGTTGTCTTTGACATTATAAATTTGAAGTGTAAGGTTTGGACTTAACGTTGCATTTGACACATTCGCAACATACATCGTCAGTTTATACTTATGATCACCACAAACATTAATGCTTAGATCATTTTCATATATGTTCTCACCATTACCTTTACCGCCAACGTTCACTACGAGCATACCGCCATTATTGTTTCCTGTGTGGTCTCGTCCTGGCACGAACAAGTAAGCCCTATTAGAATTAACACTCGTTTTACGGATATACGCCCAATAGGTACTGTTTATAATACCATAATAACCATCTTTCATCTGATCAACATCAGCAAGTTTATGGCCTGGAACACTCATGTTAGGATTAGCAAAGTCTCGACAGACAGAATCTTCAACAACACCGAAATCTTCTTGCCAAACGACATTCCAACTTCCACAATAAGCTTTAGCTGAATAATTAAACGATAATAGGACCAACAAGACAAATTTTAGGACAAAACTGTTAAGAACAGGTTTTCTTAAAATCGCATTTTTTTGTTTAGATAACATGTTTAGTTTCTTTGTTTATATTTTCGCAGACCATTCATTATTAAAGGACGATCATACAGAAAAAGCACATACAAAATTAGAAATCAGCCAGAAAAAAAGTTTGTAACAATCATTTGAATGATATAACGATAGGACTAACAACTTCTTTTATACACCGCCACTGAAATCGGACGCAATTTATGGATTTTTTTTCATTTGTGCAAGAAAGACACAACAAAGTCTATTATAATCAATATTTTCTTGTTATGTTTGTGGCCATTCATTATTCTTGAAGGAAGCCCTAGCCCTCCCCTCCAACGCGAGCCCGTATGGCGAGCGTTTAGAAATAAGCTTGTTGCGACAACTCGTATATAATTATCAAAATTAATTTGTTTCTCCGCTAATTTTTATTTCCGTTTCTTGCGTAAACAAAAAAGTAAATTTTACTTTTGTATTAGAAACAAGAAATTAATTTCATAGAAGTATTTATTCAGGTTGAGGAGAAGAACCAGTCTGAGATGTTGGGAAGTATTTAATATTAGCTTATGAAAAAACTATTTATCGCTGTCTTAACAGCTTTTTCAATATCAGCATGTAGCAGCAACGCAAAATATGCAGAACGTGCAGTCTCTGAAGCTCCAGCAGCTGAATATGTGGAAGAAGAGATGATGGAAGTATCCTCTTCAAATGATGTTGTGCCGCCAGCTCCAGAAGCACGTAAATTGATCGCAAGAGGTAATGTTGACATAAAGGTAAAACCAGAGAATGTTGATTCTATTTACGACAACATCAATGCACTCATAAGAAAGTATAATGGTTATAAGAGTTCTGAAAAACAGAATGAATATCGCTATACTGTATCAGCTTCTATTCCGTCTGCCTCATTTGAAGTTTTCACAGATGCCTTAAGCAAGGTTGGAGGCAAAATGTCGGAAAAAAACATCAATGTACAAGACGTATCAGACCAATATACGGATCTTGTATCAGAGATCAAAAGTAAAGAGGCTGCGCTTGAGCAGTACAGAGTTTTGCTAAAACGTGCCAATAAGATTTCTGAGATTATTGAGATTCAGACAAAAATCGACTACATCCAACAAGATTTAGACAGAATGAATGGTCGACGTGTGAATATCGACCGCAAAGTGGCGTATAGCGAAGTCAACATTGATCTTATCATCGTAAAGAAAGATGTTGTTAAGGATGACGACGAGGACAACACTCCTTCGTTTGGTTCAGAATTGTTAGACTCTTTATCTGACGGATGGGCGATAATCAAGTTCTTTGTGTTGTTCTTGTTACGTTTGTGGCCATTCTTTATTCTTGGTGGAGCAGGTTATTTCTTCTACAAGAAGAGAAAAGGAGACTCTAACACTTCTTCAAAAAATTAATTTGTTTCAGCATTAAATTTTTATATCCGTTTCTTGCGTAAACATAAAAGAAAATTTTACTTTTGTACTAGAAACAAGAATTTAATTTCATAGAAGATGATAAGACTTAATGTATTTATTCAGGTTGAGGAGAAGAACCAGTCTGAGTTGTTAGGAATGGTAAAGGAGTTGGTTGAACTTTCTCAGGCCGAGAACGGATGTGTTGCATACGACGTATTTGAAAGCTCTACTCGTTTTGACGTTATGATGATCTGCGAGACTTGGCAGGATAGCGAGACTTTGATCGCACACACTCAGAGCGAGCACTACAAGAGAATCATGCCAAAGATCCACACTCTTGGTACTTTCAAGACAGAGAAGTTTGAGTTCTAATAACAAGATTTTCAATATAGGCAGGCCCAATCGCCTGCCTTTTTTGTTTTATGGATAAATTGCACAACGTTTACATAGCTTTCGGCACAAACATGGGCAACCGACGTCGCATGATCGAATATGCCCTAATCCTTTGTTCCGACCTTATAGGCAAGGCTGTCGCTTTGTCGGAAATTCGTTCGTCAATGCCAGTCGGTTATGATTCCGACCACGAATATCTAAATGGAGTCTTCCATTTTGAGACTCGTTTGGAGCCAGAGGATATTTTAGCACGTTGTATGGCTATCGAACGTGAATTGGGAAGAGTCAGAACTCCTGGCGTTGGATATGAGGATCGTCCTATGGATCTTGATATTCTTTTCTATGACGACGCGATCATCTCCAATGAGAATCTTGAAATCCCCCACCCTCGTATGCACCAGCGTCGCTTCACTCTTGAACCAATGTGTGACATTGCTCCTGATTTCGTCCACCCTGTTTTGAAAAGGACAATGAAGGAACTTCTTGACGAATTGAATGCTAATTAGTTTCA
>DCIP01000102.1:2450-2792 GCA_002317115.1 Candidatus Scybalocola fimicaballi | reverse complement strand
GTTTCAGACTATGAATTTTACAGAGACTACATTAGGATATATCGAGTGGAACGGCTGTTATCTTATGCTCTACCGTAATAAGAAAGAGAATGATCCAAACGAAGGCAAATGGATCGGGATTGGAGGCCATCTTGAAAAGAATGAATCTCCTGATGAATGTTTTGTGAGGGAAGTCCGTGAGGAGACGGGAATAATCCTCAACAATTTTATCCAGCGTGGTGTGATCGACTTCATCTCCGACACAGCAGAGAATGAACGCATGTATCTCTATTCTGCCACCGTCGACTCTCCTGATTTTTCAGAATGCAACGAAGGACTTCTGAAATGGATTCCCAAAGATGA
>DCIP01000102.1:2232-2355 GCA_002317115.1 Candidatus Scybalocola fimicaballi | reverse complement strand
GATATCCGTATGAGATTGATTTATGAAGCATGGAAATTAAAAGAAGTTCTAAATAATTTAAAATAAAAAAGACGGGGACATGCCCCGTCTTTACAATATCAATATTTGACTATTCTTTACTTT
>DCIP01000102.1:1852-2121 GCA_002317115.1 Candidatus Scybalocola fimicaballi | reverse complement strand
CCTGCGATGACGATCCAATCTTAATTGTATACTTTCCTGGATCAATCACCCAATGCCCATCCTTATAATATCCGAACTGAGACGGATACATTGTGACAGACAATTTCTTTTCTTCTCCTTGGTTTAGCGAGACGCGAGCAAATCCTTGCAATTGAATTGGACGAATGTTTTTATTTCCATCTTCTGGAGAAACATAGATCTGAACAATTTCGTCACCAGCCATCTTTCCTGAATTTTTGATTTTCAAATCAAAACTTAATCCTGTATCA
>DCIP01000102.1:0-1719 GCA_002317115.1 Candidatus Scybalocola fimicaballi | reverse complement strand
ATCTTTCTCAACTGATCTGTTATAGCAAATAGCCTCGTTGATCTCAACATTAGGATAGCTGACACTCAACTTTCCAGATGGACTTACCTTTCCATACAGGATGTCAGCGACCGCATTACCACCCTCTTCACCTGGATACCATGCCTGGATAATTGCAGCGCACTTATCTGCCAATTTAGAAATCACCTGTGCACGTCCTCCAAACATCACAAGAACAACCGGTTTACCAGTGGCAATCAGTTTCTCCACAAACTCTTCCTGCTTTCCTGGCAGACGCAACGTCTTTCTATCACGGTTCTCTCCACATAGCATCACATTCTCTCCTACAGCGGCCACAATCACGTCGCTCTCTTTTGCAATCTTCAATGCTTCGTCAAGATTAGCTTCCTCACCAGAATCAATCTTACGGTTCTGAATATCCTGCATATATGCGACGCGTGGGTCACCACCCTGCTCTACCACTGTCTCAACGACCTCTGTCCAATCGCATCCACGGCTGTATTTCAATGTTGAGCCGGCAGGAATATTTGCCTCCATACCAGATTTCAAATTGACGATTCTTGGATTCATGTCGTTCTCAATCTCTTTCTTCCAGAAGTAACGCATTGAATGATAAGAATAATCACCAAGCATAGCCCACATCGAATTTGCATTTGGTCCAACCAACGCAATCTTCGAAGGCTTGTTCAATGGCAACACTCCGTTATTCTTTAGCATCACAACAGACTGAGTAGCCAACTTGTATGCTGTCTGACGATTCTCCTTAGAATCCCACTCAATATGACCAGTCTCATAAAGTTTGGCATTCTTGTCGAGCATACCAAGTCTTGCCTTATGCTTCAAGACTCTCTTGACTGCTGTCTCAAATGTCTGTTCGCTAACCAAACCTTTCTGAATTGCGTCAGGAATAAACTTGTAACACTTTCCTTCAGGGAAATCACAATCGTTTCCAGCGTTCAATGCTTTAGCCGCACGCATTGTAGTGTCAAGGTTGTCGTCAATCTGCTCGATTGAACCGTAATCGCTGACACAGATTCCATCAAAATGAAGATAATCACGAAGGATATTCTGCTGCAAATATCTGTTTGCCACACATTTAGCAGAATCAAACTGATGATAACCTGTCATCAACACTCTACTATCAGCTAATCTTATGATAGCCTCGTGAGGAAGAAGGATCTCCTCCATCAACTCTTTCTTATCAGCGTTTCCTCCACCGCCGTAGCCAAGGAAATGTTTTGTGCAAGCTGCAACACCCTGTGTTAAATCTCCGTGCTGCAAACCTTTCACGAATGCGACTCCCATAGCGGCAGATAGATATGCATCCTCACCATACGACTCCTCCAAACGGTTGAATGATGGATTTCTCACCACGTCGACCATAGGGGAAAGTGCCTGCATTCCTCCAATCTTACGAAGATCTGAAGCAGTCTCGTATGTCTTCTTCTCTGCCAACTCAGGATTAAACGAACAAGCAAGACCAATCTGCTGTGGATAGACAGTAGCGTCGTAACCATTGATTCCACTCAACACTTCTTCGTGAGGCAATGCAGGAATACCAGATTTAGTATTGTGGATCAACCAATCCTGCATCTGAGCCATCATGTCGCGAACCTCATCCGGAGTCTTGCGATAGTTCATTGTAAACTGTGAGAAATGGCCGATACCGTCTGGCATTAGACGTCGGCATTTAGCAGTGTCCAGTTTATCGTTCTCATC
>DCIP01000137.1 GCA_002317115.1 Candidatus Scybalocola fimicaballi | reverse complement strand
GGTATCCAGGTAATCGGATGTCCTAAGACAATCGACGGTGACCTTAAGAACGACGAGATCGAGACTTCATTCGGTTTCGATACAGCATGTAAGGTTTACTCAGAGGTTATCGGTAACATCATGCGTGACGCTAACTCAGCAAAGAAGTACTGGCACTTCATCAAGTTGATGGGTCGTTCAGCATCTCATATCGCTCTTGAGTGTGGTCTTCAGACTCAGCCAAACATCTGTATCGTATCAGAGGAGGTAGAGGCTAAGAAGATGACTCTTGCTCAGATCGTTAACAACATCGCTGACACTGTAGCTGCACGTGCTGCTAAGGGTAACAACTTCGGTGTATGTTTGATCCCAGAGGGTCTAATCGAGTTCGTTCCAGAGATGAAGGTTCTTATCAAGGAGTTGAACGACCTTCTAGCTGAGACTAACGGTGACGTTCCTGCAGCAGTTAAGAAGCTTTCTTCTAACTCAGCTTCAGTTTACGCATCTCTTCCTGACTTCGTACAGAAGCAGCTTACTCTAGAGCGTGACCCTCACGGTAACGTACAGGTATCTCTAATCGAGACAGAGAAGCTTCTTATCGAGATGGTTAAGACAGAGTTGGCTAAGAGAAAGGCAGCAGGTTCTTACACAGGTAAGTTCTCTGGTCTAGGTCACTTCTTCGGTTACGAGGGACGTTGTGCAGCACCTTCTAACTTCGACGCTGACTACTGCTACTCACTAGGATTCAACGCAGCATGTTTGATGGCTGCAGGTAAGACTGGTTACATGTCATTGATCAAGAATACTACAGCTCCTGCTGACCAGTGGATCGCTGGTGGTGTGCCTGTAACTAAGATGATGAACATGGAGAAGCGTCACGGTGCTATGAAGCCAGTTATCCGTAAGGCTTTGGTTGAGTTGGACGGTGCTCCATTCAAGAAGCTTGCTGAAAACCGCGCTACATGGGCAATCGAGACAGCATTCGTATACCCTGGCCCAATCCAGTACTGGGGACCATCAGAGGTTTGCGATCAGCCAACTAAGACTCTTGCTCTTGAGCAGGCTAAGTAATTTTAGATTACAACGCAATAACAAAAGCACGGACCATTTGGTTCGTGCTTTTTTGTTTGTAAACATCCAATTCACAAATAAAATGCTGAATGGAGGCTTGCTCTTTTTTTACGATAGTTTAATAGTAGAGTTGGATGAGATAATTGAAAAGTAAGGGGAAAAACGATAAGAGAGATGGTTAAGGTGGAAATTGACTACCCTACCCGTGCGTATATTAAATAGATTTGGTATTTTTGCGGAGGATGATGTGAGGAGAGAAGGATGGTAATAATTTATATAAGAATATGAACTCTTTAGAAGAATTGAAAAGAAAATTGACTCTATCTGCAGAAACTACAGAGTATGATATTTCAAATGGAATAAATGGAATTTTTGAAGAAATTGCGAAATTTCTGATTGAATCATGTGCTATACAAAAAGAAAATTCCATATATGCGTTTGCTGACATAGAGTTTTACTTTTATAACAAAAATCACAAAGACATAATCACTCATCCTCGTGACTGCGAAGCTATGCAGTGGTATGTGAATGATTTTGGAGGTATCGACCTGACATTTAAGAGTAGTATTAAGCCAGACACAGACAATACTGTTAAATCTAAACCGCAACTCAAAGACAACACTTATTTCGGAGGTATTCTTATTAGAGGATTAAAAAATCTAACTAAACCTGAAAAACTCGTAGGACCTTGGGCATGTGCGGAGTTGTTCAGACTTCATGACGCTTGTGGAGGATGTGACTTTCCGACTCTGATTATGAAGGAAACAGGTCAAAGCATACCAGAACCAGAAGCAAGATACCATCTTGTCAGGAAAGACAATGAGCAGGAGATCGAAAAGAAAGTAAGATATATCCTATCGACATATGAGAATGGAAATGACGAAAATCTAGTAAAAGAAATGATAAAATCCTTTACGGAATTCAAGGATAAAAAATATAGATATATATTAAAAAATATTATATAATTATCTAAAAATCAATAAATAACTATTTAAAAAGATTTAACTCGATTTAACGAAAAATAGTTGGAATAAAGATAAAACAGGCTTTACCTTTGCGCTGTGATTAGTCGACGAATCATCATGTTTAACTTCAAAAAGACAATATGATTATTACTGAAAACGAAAAAAGCGAGGTTGTTTTCTCAAGTCTGTTTTTCAGGCACTACCCTGCGCTATCGGAAGAAATCGGAAAGATAATATGCTCATACAACAAGGGACTTGGTGCTGTATTTAACACTAAAGACTATTGGGTGAGGGACTTCATGCCGATTCAGATTGATAAAGATGTATTCGTCAAGTTTATCTACAATCCCGATTATCTGCAAGGCCAGAAGAAGTACATCACTGATGTTGACAAGGTGTTGACGAGATCTCCGGTTTATCAAAATTATAAGATTATAAATATGCCTCTTGTAGTCGACGGAGGAAATATGGTGTTCTGCAGAAGGAGAATGTCTCCATATGGATTAATTTCTTTTGTCGTTATGACAGAAAAAATGCTTGTTGAAAATCCCCAATATAGCAAGGAACAGATAGAAGAACTATTCAAGAGTACATTTGGACATATAGTGATTGTATGGCTTCCATGGGATAGAGAGGACACATTTGGGCATACTGACGGAATCGTGAAATTCATTGGATCGAGTCAATTTGGAAGACCTAACGTCTTGGTGAATCTTGAGTTGTATGATGACGATATAGCAAACCAAATGTATGAGTCTCTTGCAAAATATTTCAAAGTCGAGGAGTTAAAGCTAAGTGAATATGACGAATTGAGCTGGGCATACATCAACAGTCTTCAGACTCAGGATTTCATAATCGTTCCAGGAATTGGTAATGAAGTGACAGATGCAGAAACGTTGGATCAATACAGAAAACTGTTTCCGGAATATAAGGACCATATCTATCAAGTGCAGATGCGTGACTTTATCAAAGAAAACGGAGGTGCATTGAATTGCCTTACTTGGACGATCAGACAAGAGGATTCCCAAGAAGGCTATTCTAAAACTAACCTTAAAAAAGGTATCGAGATAGGTCTTGAAATTTGACTATCCTACCCGTGCGTATATTAAATAGATTTGGTATTTTTGTGGGGTATGATGTGAGATGAGAGCTTTTGTGTATTGAGAAAAATCAAAGATTTTGAAGAATACATTTGTGCGTCTTTACAATGTCTCTATATACAAAAAAGCCCATGACTGCTGTCATGGACAATGTCAGGTAGATTAGGTCTAGTAATCAGAACGGAGGGCGACGGTAGGGTTAGTATTAGAACGGAGAATTTAATTCTCAACACACTTATGACGCTATTCTATCAAGCCATCACAGTGCATCCAAAATTTGTATTTGACAAAAGGAAAACATTATTTCCATCAACTATATACTCACCACACAAAACAATGGCATCTCCACCTGATGACTAAAATAATATTCGTTGGAAATAATACTAGAACCGTCGCAAAAAGACTCAATCCACCACTTAACTTATACCCCCTTAATGCCTAATACCTTTCTAGTCCTTTTCGTCATGAATTATCACAACACTTATCCTTCCTTTTGTGCTACAAATTTACCATTTCATCGGAATATTTAGACATTCAGCACAATTTAAAATCATAAAAAATGTTAAATAGTCCATCAATCATCAATCGGCTATAGTCGGTTGCTTTCCTTTAGTCCAACCAATCAATACGTTCATACCTGTTGAGACGTGGGTTCCCATAGTGTGGACTGGCAATCCATCCTTCCACTTCAATGGTATCTGATCAGCTGCAACAAATAGGTTGACTGGGCCAAGATTGAAGTTTGCCCCCACTCCAATATTATGTGCCGCTCCTGTCACAAAATCATAACCGACAGATAAATCGACAAATCTATGTGGGCGGAAATTTCCGATTACAGAAAACTCCTCTCTCGTTCTGCACTTGCCTAAATAAGTCTTTGAAAGCAATCCTACGCTAATCTTGTCTTGCAAGAATGAATACTCGCCTCCAATGAATAATTTTGGCGTCAATTTAGTGCTGTATTTAAGATTATCAGCAGTATCAGCATAATAGAACTTATTGAATTCCACTCTATTAAACTCATCAAGCAAGAGATTGATCATATCAAGCGGAGTCTCATCGTCCTGCATATTTGCAGCCTCAAATTCAAATCCAGCGTCGGCATCAAGCACAATTCTTTGAGCCGACTTCGACCAGTTGATGAATCCCCAGTCAAGTAAACTTGCAGAAAGAGTCAAACGGTTGTCTAACATCTTATACGTCGCTCCCAAGTCGACAGCAAAACCATGACCTTGGGGCTTGACAAAATCCGTTGGATTAATATCGTATTCATAATCAACAACATTACCCTTTTCGTCCTTCACTTCCTTCTGAGTGATATCAAAATAGAGCTGACCATTATCCATATTTTCAATCTGAAGCACAGGCCAAGAGACGTACATATCTCCCTTTCCCTTCAAAATCCAATGATTGTAATCCATCTCTACTTTCAACTCCGACAAATCCATGTGTGTGCTGACATGACCGAGAAGATATTTTAATTTTGCTCCGACGGTAAGTCTATCGTCCAACTTCTCTGCAAAACC
>DCIP01000087.1:11857-19954 GCA_002317115.1 Candidatus Scybalocola fimicaballi | reverse complement strand
TAGAAGCATAAAGCTTGATTGTTGGGTTAGCATATACATCAACAGAGATTGTTCCATCAGCCATACAAGCGCCACGCTTATTACCATCAATAATTGGAGTGATAGCAATAGTATGTGTCAAAGCACCTGTTGTTGCAGGCATATTGAACTTAGCTATATTCTGACCTGTCACTTCTACTATCTTTCCGTCTACTGAAATTTCAAACTTAGTAGCAGAAGTGTAAGAAGGATTAGATCCAGAGAACATGCTAGAATTAACATTTACCTCTACAGTATATTCATCTGTTGAACACAACATATAAGGCTTACCAGTATTTGTCGACTGTGTAACAGTCTTTCCTGCGACCTTGACTGCCGAAACAATAACCGGAGAAGGAATGACCTTAATTGTTGTAGACGCCATTTCTCCGACACAAACATCACCATTATCAATTGTTACCTGAGGGTAAGCGTAGATAATCTTTGTTGGAGATGTCGCATCTGATGGATCTGATGAATTCAAATTTGAAGAAGAAACATTCAAAGTTGCCTTATCAGAAGCAGTTGTAACTGTCAAATCAAATGACTTTCCATCAGCAGTTGTTGCATTACCATCAAGATCAGAAGTGATCCTATATGTATAAGCGTCGCCATATACATTATGAGATGCAGGTGTCTTCTGGGAAGTAAGTGTGATTGGCTCTCCAGCACAAACTGTTCTTGGATCAGCAGTAAGAGTAATCGCAGGCAAAGCCGCTAACTTAACCACTTCTTTAGCTGAAGCCTCACAACCAGCGGCGTCTTTTGCAGTAACGATATATGTTATTTCATCACCAGCATAAACATCCAATGTATTTGTAGTTGACAATGAAGTATCATCACCTTCCTTAGTCCAAACAAAATTAGAGAATGTTGAACCAGTTCCAGAAGCAGTCAAAGTCTTCTTCTTTGTGTCACCCTCACAGAACAATGTGACACCATCGTTAGGAAGTTTCTTCTCATTAGAAGTAATACGTAGAGAAGCAGGAGAACTTACACCAAACTGGAACTTTTGATTTGCTTCACAACCATCATTCTCAGCTACTATAGTGATTGTCTCTGTTCCTGCTTTATCCATTGCATACCAATTGATATTTGTAGTAGCATCGTTCAACGATGTACCTGAAGCAGATCCATTCTGTTTATCAGAAGTCAAATTCCAGTCAGTAGACATCACATTGTATGATGTGTTCTTAACTTGGAAAATCAACGGAGTTTCTGGACAAACAGCGTCGCCATCAGAAATTTCATTTGCAGCGTCTACACTATTCTTATAAACTACAAGACCAATTGTAGGAAGCTTGCTTACAGTATACTCAAAATCTTTTGTATAAGAACATTTTTTACCATTAACTGTATTCTCAGCTACAACAGCATACTTGTATGTGCCTGGAGTAGACTGTTTAGGAAGATCAATCACACCATAAACACGAGAACCAGATGTAACAGTCTTGTTAATCCATGAGCCAAGAGGGCTTCCTGTTATTGAAGAACCGTTCCACTCGTATAGAGTATAAGAATAACCCTTAGAAAAATCATCAGATGCGTCATCCAACAATACTCGATTGTCATTTTTAGGACAAACCTTTGCCTTTTCTGCCACTGCAGAAATAATTGGAGTAGGCACCTGACTCAATGTCACAATCTTAGGATCACTCTTACATCCATTTCCATCTGTATACGTTGCAGAGTAATCACGAGTAACGTCGCCATTCTGAAGATTTAACAAAGAATTTGAGATCTGCAATGTATTTTCAGTAAATGTACCAGTAACACCATTAGTGAAATCAATAGTACCAGCTTTTGCAGTGTTTGTAGCACCAATCACTGCAGTTACAGTAACAGCAGTAGGATCACCATTCGGATCTGAACATACTGCAGGTACAGGGTTGAAATCAAGTGTTGGCTTAACTCCAATCTCAACAGATAGAGGTTTGTCTGTAGCCTCACATCCATTTGAAGTCACACAAGAAATCAAATATTCCTTAGTTGTCTTCTCGTTTGGAGCGATTAATGTTGCAGTCTGACGTTGTGCATCAACTGCAGCTGGGTAATCATCACCAATCTGCTTGTTAAGATTATCCTTTACTTTGAATGTTACACCTGTTGTCGATTTATTGATCAACTGAATTGCATAAGAAGCACCCTGACAAACAACACCAGTTATCTCTACTCCTTCAGAATCAACGACCTTAGCGTCAAAGATAGGTGTTGGATAAAGGCTAACAGGTGCATAGAATTTACTTGTACAACCATCCTTTGCTGTAACAACACCAGAAACATTGTATGAAGCACCAGTCGCAGGAGTCGGAGCAGTGAATTCTTTTGTCAAAGAGGTCTCATCGTAAACCTGCTGAGATGCTGTAGAATCTGTAGCAGATGTCTTAGTGTAGAATGCATAGTTAATCTTGTCGACAGAATTGTCCTCGTTAACTTTTGCATTTGCTGTACCCTTATCTCCCAAACTAATCTCAAATGAAGAATTAGGGCAAGCATGAACACCAGATGCAGTGACCTTAGGAAGAGGTTTTACATAGACATTGTAATCAGCAGTTGCTGTACATCCATCATCTGTAACAGTAACCTTCAATGTTTGGAACTGACCAAGATTATCTGATGCCTTTCCAGACATTCCATATTTTAGATTACCATTAAAGAAAGTCTCCTTAGTTGTAGAAGGAGCAGACAACAAAGATGAATTCTGAACAGTAACTGTAGCAGAAGCCAAATCACCATCCTCATTAAATGGTCTTACATAGAAATAGAATGGTTCACCCTCACAATAAGTATTCTTAGCATTGCTTGCAAGAGTTGCAGCTGTAACATCTGTAATCTGAGTTGCAGAAGCAGCCATATCAATCTGGACTGTAGGCTTTACCTGAATAGCAAGTTTCTCTGTAATATTACACTGAGCCACAGAACCATTCATTCCATCTGTCTTTACTGTAAATCTAATTACTTCGCCACCAGCGGCAAGAGCAGGTACAGTATAAGTAAATGAGAATGGATCGGACTTGCTGTATCTTACAGATTCTTGAGATCCATATTTATTACCCTCCGCATCTTTGACAACATAGGCATTTGTCATATCTGCAGACAAATTATTAAGAGTAATTGTCAACACAGTTCCAGGACAAACACGTTCAGTAGTCCAAAGAGTAACATTATCTTCTGCATCGATCGAAGAAACCTTACCAATCACATTGTTACCATTCTTAACAACATAATCAACCTGAGGAGCAGCTAAATTCTTTGGAATGAATGTCTTAGTTTCAGTACAATTGTCGTCATTAGTAAACTCGACCTCATAATAATACTGATAAGCATCCTTATAAAGAGAAACATCAACAAGTTTATTAATTGTTAATTCCTTGCTGGAAGAATTCCAACCAAAATCAGCGGATGTCTTTTTAAGAGCAGCACCCTGAGTCTCCTCTACAACAAACTTAACAGATGTAACTGAATTAGCACCTTCAGCAGAAACCGTCAAAGGCTCTCCAGGACAAACTCTTGCAATATCTCCTAAATTAATTTTTCCTGCAGCCTCCTGAACATAAACAGTCCAAACTGTCTTACATCCACCATCAGCAGTAACAGTAAGAGTATGAGCACCTTGTCCTAATTCCTGTTCACCTGTTGTGAACACACCTACATTTGTGCCAGCATTACCTAATTCAGGACGAGCTCCAGGTGTTGTAACAGAATTAGTGGCATCATACCATTCAAAAGTATATTTAGTATCTGCACCAGCATCCTGAGTAAAAGGAGAAACCTTTACTTTTCCACGAGGGCACACACCTAAAGTAAGAGTTCTTGTCTCAGTACTCTTTGAAACAAGTTCTTTATATGTAGATGGATTTGCGTAAAGATCAACAATTGGAGATCCACTCACAGTTGTAGTAGCAGTTTCACTTCGGAACTTACAATTGTGATTGTCTACAACGTAAGCATACGCCGAACCACTAGTTGATTTAATTTCATCAACCAAAACAGCACCATCAGAAAGGAAAGATTTGCTCGTTTTTGCCAACTCATCACCATTTCCACCATCATTGAAATAATAATCGATAGTATAAGTGATGTCTGATGATATTCCAGTTGGGTTAGTACAACCATCCAATAATATTTTGTCATACTGACAACTTCCAATCAATCCGATTGTCGGTTTCAATGATTTAGAAGGAGCAACTACCTTTGAAGCAATAAACTTACATCCACCATTTGTCTCAAGGACAGCATAGATTTTCTTTGTTGTCGTAAAATCTTCTGGCTGAACTAAAGTCACAGGTTCAAAAGTCAATCTTTCTCCTTTTCCTGGAATATCACTACCATCAACGTCCGTTTCTTTTACATAATGATTGAAGTTATCAATTTTCTCAGCATAGGGACCTGCTTCTAATGAAGATATAGTCTCATTTGCGTTTTCATTACGTAGATATAGTTTTATACTCTTTACAGGATCGACCTCATAAGTATTAGTTGTATAATTTGTAAAGATCTGATCAACTACCAGACCTCCTGGATTAATGGCTTCCTTTGCACAAGCATAAACTGTATCAATATTTGGTACAATTTTTGTTGCACCAAATCTTGCTGTTATTTTGGAAACACAGTCATTGTCTTTATTTTGTTCTATTTGAGTTTTTACATCTTTAACGCTACCCATGTAACATATAAGTGTTCCTGTAGCAGGAACCCTCGTCCAATAACTGTCTCCTTTCTTTATTGATAACACGTTAGAAGTCTGAGGTGCAGACATTAAAGGAGTTACCGATCCATCCGCATTAAGGATACCAAAATAATATCTGTCATAGCCTTCTGTTGCAATTGCTTCAAGAGGACCATTGTCTTGATCACAATAATTTACATTCAAAGTCTTCGTCAAAACTTCGGCAGAGAAATACATCCAGCAAACATCACCACCTGCTGTATATGAATCATAGTTACAATCATTTGTAGTAGCTTGAATTACAATTGTTGCACCTTCAGGAACGGCATCCAAAGGATATACTAATGTCTGCCAACCTCCTGTTGTTGGATCTGCTTTTACAGTTGCTCCACCAGTAGACATGATTAATTTATCTCCGCCTGCAGAACAAACATCTTTTCCGTCGGAATCCGTCATTTTAAAGACATCTGTTGCAGCATTTCCACAAGACAAATCATTCCAATACGAATTAACAGTGCTCACCAAATTAATATCGGGATTTTGTGTTTCCGTATATGCTGCAGAAATACTATACTGATTCGGACCTGATCCATAGTGTCTATTTCCCGGAGCTGTTGCAGCCGCTAAATAATGAATTTCTAGAATATCATGTCCTTTCTTTTTAGTAAATGTATACGACATTCTCTCGGCCGATGCAATATGAGAGATTCCATCAAATCTACTATAAAACTCAGCAGATATTGTATTGTCTTGGTACAAAGTGGCAGCACCTAATCGACAAGACTGCCCTTTTCCAGGAAACACTCTTAAATATCGAGGATCATCACCAGTCTTATGAACACCACCGTTTCTAGTATGCCCAATGTAGTAATCATATTTAAATTTGTCATCACTTGATGAGTATGTTTCAACTTGGAATCGATTAATATCAGTATTCTTTCCTAATCGGGCTGAATAGTTTGGATTACTTACCCAAGTAGATTTCCATTCTTCAGCATCTAATTCGTAGAACTGTTTATTTGTTCTTTTTCCTTCATTACCTGAAAACAATGTAGAAAGAGTCACTCCATTTTTTGTTTTATCAGACAAATTTCCAGAACTATTCTCCTGCAAACTTGCTAATTCGTCTTTTAAATCCTGTAACTCTTGCTCCATTTGAGCCTTTTCGTTTTTACATGTTCTGCCCGAATTACCTGTAGTAGGACAATTCTTATTATCTATTTGAGTTTGTTTAGCTGAAATCAAACCTGGTAGTTCAGCAATTCGAATAACATCATCACCAGCAACAAGTTGATCATATCCATGTTGCAAATCAGTCCAATCCCAATAATAATTAGCTTTCGCTTTATTAAAAGAATTTTCTCCAGAAGTACAATAATTATGGTTATGTCCATTAGAGAACAAAACCGCACCGTACTGTAGTGTCCATCCTTCCAAACCTTTCTTAAAATCTAGGTTCAGTTCGTCATTTACACTAGTAGCAGTCTGTGCCATAGCGACACCTCCAGCACCAATCAACAACATTCCCACAGCCACTCTCTTGAGTCTCTGTCGGACAGATGAAACACACTCGGCAAAGAGCCTCCTGCCCTTCGCCAAAACTGAGGAAACACTTCCTCTAAACTCATGCCAGGCTGCGACGTCGCGCGACTTATCATCACTGACATCATGCTGGCGTTGGACGGCATCACCCGGCGCTGCTATAAGCCAACGCAGTAGCATTGCTATCCAATCAACGAATTTCTGTAAAAATTCTCCCATGATTAGTTTATTATTTTTTTTATTATTTTCCATTTATGTCTTCTAATGTTTCTAATATAAATCCGCTTCTATATATACATATTTAAATACAACAGGTTATTTTATTCTCCCCCACCGTCTATACATATTTATATAAGCTCCTATATTCATCCTTTTTTATTTATAATTTATATCCTAATACCCCTATTATGCCGGTTTTTCATCTAGTCGACGATGCGATTCACGCATTTTCCGCACACCCTATAGGTTTATCAATCAATGTATTATCTCTAAAACTCCCTATACTACAGTCCAAACCATAGTATAATTCCAAACAAAATTATATAAATCAACCCTAATAAAATGATGGGAAAAGTAAAAGTTATCAACAATCAGAATGATTTGGTTGTTGATAACTATGACGACACACGCCCCCGACACCATGTTTTTCTCCGAAAAAATCATGGAATCGGCTACCCTCGACTACGTCGAAACAGGGGCGCTGCCCCTGGTGAACACGCTGGCGACACACGCCGATTCGTACCCCCAGGGGCAGCGTCCCTATTTCGCAACGCGGACAGCGTGTGTAAAGCGTGTGCCCCCCCACAGGGGCAGCGCCCCTGTTTCGACGAAGTCGACGGTAGCCGACACCAAATTTTGACCATCGGTCAAAATTTGGTGTCGGTTAACGGGATTTACGTTCGGAGAACGAATTTTGGTGTCGGTTAACGTGATTTTCCGCAAATATATTTTTTAATTCAAAATATTATTGTATTTTTGCTTTCGCAAAACAAAAAAATCATATTAACAATAGTAACATTACAAAAATGAGTTATTATCGTCATATTCATCACATCGTTTTTCGCACATATAAAAGCGATTATGCCATCAACGAAGCTTACGAACAAGAGTTATATGAATTCATCTGGGCATATTGTAAGGACAACAATCACTATCTACATAGAATTGGTGGAATGCCAGACCATCTACACATTCTGGTTGAAATAAGAGCTGACACCTCTGTATCAACTTTCGTTCAAGTAATCAAACAGACAAGTTCGGTAATGCTCAAACAAAATCCTCATTTCCCATCATTCAGAGGTTGGCAGAAAGGTTTTGCTTCATTTACATATTGTAAATCTGAATTGCCAATCGTGAAAAATTACATTATCAACCAAAAGGAACATCATAAGAAAACAAAAACTCCATTTATTGATGAAGTAAAACAATTATTGGTGGAAAATGACATTCCATATAATCAATATTTGGAGGAAAATATTTGATTATCAATCAAAACGACACACGCCGCCGACACCATGCCTCCGACACACGCAATCCGACACCATGATGCGACACACGCCGCCGACACCATGATTTTTTCTCCGAAAAAATCATGGAATAGGCTACCCTCGACTGCGTCGAAACAGGGGCGCTGCCCCTAGTGAACACGATGCCGACACACGCAATCCGACACACGCCTATTCGTACACCCCCCAGGGGCAGCGTCCCTGTTTCGCAGCGCGGACAGCGTGTGTAAAGCGTGTGCCCCCCACAGGGGCAGCGCCCCTGTTTCGACGAAGTCGACGGTAGCCGATTCCAAAATCCGTTCGGAGAACGAATTTTGGTGTCGGATACGGGATTTACGTTCATCGAATCAATTGTGGTGTCGG
>DCIP01000087.1:9935-11807 GCA_002317115.1 Candidatus Scybalocola fimicaballi | reverse complement strand
ATTGTAATTTATATGAATTATTTTTCGTATTTTTGCGAAAAATTAATCAATTATGGAGATCCATTTCGCCCCATTGCAGGGTTATACAGATTCAGTTTTCAGAAAATTGCACGCCGAAATTTTCGGTGGTGTGGACAAATATTACACTCCTTTCATACGTGTCGAACGTGGGGATTTTCGCAAAAAAGATTTGCGTGAATTGCCAGATGCGACGGAATGTTGCACCATTCCTCAGATAATTGCGTCGACTAAGCCAGACGACGTTGAGAAGATGGTCGCTATGCTTGAGGAGAAAGGTTATAAAGAGGTGAATATCAACATGGGATGTCCGTTCCCGATGATCGCCAAACATGGTATGGGATCGGGATTGTTGGCAGACAAGGATGCAGTCAAGGCTATGATTGAGGTGCTTAAAGCCCACCCGTCAATCCAATTCTCATTGAAGACGAGACTTGGTTATGATGATGAAAACCAGATATTTGACATGATGGATATCATCAATGAGTTTCCCTTTACAGAGGTGACAATGCATCCGAGAATCGCCAAGGATCAGTATTCAGGAGAGATCAACCACGCCAAATTCGCTGAGTTCGCAAAGGTGTGCAAGCATCCTCTTATCTATAATGGCGACGTTACGACTACCGACGACATCAACAAAATCAGCAGTCTCTACCCCACTCTTAAAGGTATCATGATCGGACGTGGTTTGCTGATGAATCCAGCCCTCGCGTCGGAATTCAAAAATGGAGAGATGATGCCAGACAAAGAAAAGAGAGACAAGTCTAAGCAGTTGATTAAGAAACTTTTCGCTCACTGCGAGGAGTTGATGAACGGAGAGGAGCAAAGTGTAGCCCACGTCAAAGCCTACTTTGAATACCTTCTACCTGAGATTGAGAAACGCAATCGAAAGAAAGTATTGAAAGCAAATAAAGCTGAAAAATTGAGGGCTGCGATCGCCGAATTCTTCATTTGATCAAATTGTTGATAACTCACCCATTTATCAACAATATCATAAAAAGCGAAATATTGGTTTGTCAAAACAGTTACGAAAAGTATATATTTGTTACGATTTTTGAATAAAATTAGCAGAAATAATATGAAGAAGGTATTGATTTCGTTGATATTGAGCATCTTTACTTTAGGTGTTGCAAACGCAGCATCAGACATCACTGATGTGATTCAGATGTTGAGAAAAGGTAAAGTTGAGTCAGCATTGAAAACTCGTTCGAAGGTGAAAATCACATCTTCGCCAGACCAGTTTTTGTATCAACTAAGTGAATGTTTAGCGTTCAACTGCAAGAAAAATCCACAGTATAACCCGCTAAAAGCATACGATTTCTACAAGAAAATTTCTTATAGTGATTACGTTACAAATCAGCGAGTTATGAACTGTATGCGTGAGGCTGAGTTCGACTTGGAGACAGTGCGTATGGAAGTAGAGGCAAATCTGCTTGAATATGCAAAGGCTAAGGGCACTCCTGACGCTTACGATAATATCATAAAAATCTGTGAATCATGTTCTTATCTCGACGATGCTAAACGAGGCAAGGAGGATTTGATCTTCAACAAGACGCTAAAGGGAGCAACTTTGCGTGACATTGAGAAGTTTATCCAGGATTATCCTAACTCAGCCAACAGAGACAAGGCAATCAACATGCGCGACTCTATCGCATACGTGAAGTGTCCGAAGACTGCTGACGCTTACGCTGCTTACATGGAGAAATATCCTGATTCAAAGTACAATTCAGAAATCGAGAAAGGTTTGCTTCAGATGAGTTACGACGAGGCTAAGGCAAACGACAACATCAACACTTACGCAAAATTCATCGGTTTGTATCCAAACGAGGAGAAGAAGGTGAAGGAGTTCGAGGG
>DCIP01000087.1:8344-9848 GCA_002317115.1 Candidatus Scybalocola fimicaballi | reverse complement strand
TAGACTCAATCGCAAACAAGAGCTACTATCTTGTGAACGATTTCGGCAAGTGGGGAGTCATGGATTTCTCAGGCAAAGAGTTGGTTGCTCCATCATTCGATGATTTTTCCGACGTCGCTGATGGAAAGTTGATCGCGAAGAAAGGCGGCAAGTGGGGAGTTATCAATCCAGCCAACGGCGCAACAATTTTGGATTTCGTTGCAAACTCAGCTTCAGACATCAACGTCATCTCGAAAAACTTCATTGCGTTCAAGCAAGGAAATTTCTGGGGATTGAACTACAAGGGCGAGAAGACAGCAATCGAGCCATTCGTTTCAGGTTCACTAACACCGTTCAAGTTCAAAGTTTTGGCAAACGGTGGAGTTGCGATGGCTGATGCAGGCAAACTATCAATCGTTGATCCAGAAGGAAATGCCAAAGTCAACGAGACATACGATCAGGTACAGTGGCGTTCGGCTGACGATATCGACAGCAAGTTTATCAAGGTTCGCCAGGGTAAGAAATACGGAATCTATAATCCAAACGGAGATTTGATCGGTCAGATCAACCACGATATGATGCCTTACTACGATCAGGACGGTATCGCAATCATCAAGACATCCCCTACTACTGAGGGTTGGATGGATACAACAGGAGCTTTCCTTTACTGTGCTTCTCTAAACGAGTACAAGGATTGCGGAAGCGAGGAGAAGATGATCGCCTACAAGGTAGGTGGAAGCTGGGGATTCTTGGACAAGACACCAGCTCGCGCAAACATCAAGCCTCAGTACGACGAACTTGGCGAGTGCTTCCTTGAGGGAGTTGCTAAAGTAAAGAAAGCTGGCAAGTGGATGTTTATCAACAAAGCAGGCGAAGAGATCGTAAGCGTTCCAGAGAGTCAGAGCAACAAATTGACACGTGCTGGTGGAATCATCTACTACGCTAACGGAACAAGCTACGACATGTACGACAAGACAGGAAAGATCGGAACAATCTCAGGCTTCTCAAGCATCGACAAGGAAGTGTCAAACGGAATGTTGATCGTGAAGAATGCAGGTCAGGTATGTGCATTGCAGGGAGGTAAAGAGTGTGTCACTCCAAAATACGACGACATGACTAAGTATTGCAATGGTTACTCAGTAGTAACAAACGGAGACAAGAAAGGTCTGCTTTACTACGGTCAGGTAGTTTTGGAAACTAAGTATGAGAAGATCCTTGATCCAAACCACTCTATCGATGGAAACTGTGACGAGTTGCTATCAGGCAAAGTTTCGGATGTGATTCTACTTAATGTATTTGAAAATGGTTCTTCAGAAAGAATTATCGTTAAGGCAGGAAAAATCATCTACACTACAAAAGACGAGGTTCGTTTGAAGAAGTTCTCTAACAAATTCACTGCATTTGAAACAGCAGAAATGGGACTATTCAACTCGGCCAAGACAGGTTTGATCAACCCAGAAGGAAAAATCGTAACTGAGCCATACTACCGTCAGATCACACAGCTTTCAAACGACTACTTCGTTTG
>DCIP01000087.1:0-8159 GCA_002317115.1 Candidatus Scybalocola fimicaballi | reverse complement strand
GAGAACGGAGTCTACAAGAACAAGAAGAACAACAAGTTCGGATTGGTAGACCAAGCAGGACACATCAAGCTTTACACAAACTACAGCAAGATTACCGGTGTGAAAGATAAATCAGCAGTCGTATTGCAGAACGACAAATACGGCGTTGTAAAATATTAAAAGCAAAACAACAATGTCAAAAAAGAATGACAGATTAGAAATAGTCTGTCATTTTTTATGACAACACGTAGGGGCGTACCCTTGTGGTCGCCCAGTCCCCTTGTGGTCGCCCAGTCCCGAATTCAAAATTCACGTCACGAGAAGATAAAAAAAAGAAATGAATCTGATTATCGACGAAGGGAACACTCATATTAAATATGGAGTGTTTGAAGAAGGAAGCAATAATGAGATCGCAATCTACGAAAGCGACAACTACGACGCGAAAGAGGTAGCAGAGATCATCAGCAAGCATGGGATCAAGCACGCGATATATAGCAGTGTAAGAGGAGGAAATGAAGATTTGATTGCAGACGTGAGTCATTCCGTCGACTTCATCCAGCTTACGCATGAAACGGAAGTCCCATTAATAAATAAGTATCGTACACCCAACACTCTGGGAATGGACCGATTAGCGGCATGCGTTGGAGCCTACTCTATCGCTGGAAAGGACTCAAACCTTTTGGTGATCGACATCGGTACAGCAATCACATACGATATTGTAAGCAAAGGAGAATACCTCGGAGGCAACATTGCTCCAGGTATGCAGATGCGGCTAAACGCTCTACACACATTCACAGCCAAGCTGCCACAAGTCGACATAAACACCGAATGGAAAGAGATTGGCAACGACACACAGACAGCCATCTACTCAGGTTGCTACAGTGGAATTTTGCATGAAATAGAGGGTTCATACCGCAGATTAAGCAAGAAATATCCCAAACTTTTAGTTTTTTTAACGGGTGGAGGGGCAAAATACTTTGAAAGCAACGTAAAAATTAAGATATTTGCAAAAGAAAATCTGTTAAGGATTGGATTGAATAGAATATTGAACGATAAATGTCAAAAGGAAAAATCATAAGCGCACTGCTTTGCCTTGGCTCAGCAATAGTCGCTACAGGTCAGAATAACACCAGTTCACCCTACTCCAGATATGGATACGGAACACTGGTAGATGGAGCGTCAGCACAAGGACGAGGAATGGGAGGTTTGTCAATCGGTATCCGAGACAACCAGTTTACCAACTTCGGCAATCCTGCGACATATACAGCTATCGATTCACTCAATTTCAGATTTGAATTAGCAGCGTCACTGAGATCATCTTTTTATTCCAGCGGGGATTCAAAAAGCAGTGACCTATCCGGAAATTTGGAAAGAATCGGTCTTCACTTCCCTATCAAGAATTGGATGGGATTGGCAGTAGGTATAGAGCCCTACTCTATTGTAGGCTACAACTACTCTGATTCAAAGAAAGAACTCGAAGTAAACAGCAATGACAATTATATCAATTCGTATGCTGGAGAAGGCGGTATCAACCAAGTGATTTTAGGTTTGGGTTTCAGACCATGGAAGCCATTCTCGCTTGGATGTAACATAAAGTTCTTGTTTGGAGACATCACAACTCAAAGTGGAGTAAGTTTTTCAGAATCGAAAAACGAAAATTTCTTTCACAACATAGGTCAAGCCACACAAATCAGTGTTCACGACCTTGCAGTCACTTTCGGCGCACAGTATGTGATAGAGGCAGGAGAAGACAAATCGGTTGTCATCGGAGCGACATTTGAGCCAAAGAACAAATTGAATGCCGACGCAAGCAAGACAGTCTTAACCACCGGAGTGGACACATTGAACAAAGAATACGACAGTGCATTTGAGCTGCCATTCACAATGGGACTTGGAGCATCATACAATATTAAAAACAAATGGACATTCGGCGTCGACTATAAATTCCAGAAATGGGGCGACGTGGAATATTTTGGAGAGAAGGTGTTGGAAAACCGCAATAAGCTAAGCTTAGGAGCAGAGCTTCGTCCAAACACAATGAGTAAGAAATACTTTGACAGAGTATCTTACCGTTGGGGATTCTCCACAGCCAACACATATTATAATGTGCATGGTGAGACAAACAGAGAAAACCTACTAAGTGCAGGATTTGGTTTTCCATTAAAGAGAGGTCTTAATCCAACAGTGATCAACTTCACTGTAGAATATGGATTCACTACACTCAGCAACAAAGATATGATGAGTGACAATTTCTTGAGATTCGTGCTTAACGCGACACTCAATGAAAAATGGTTCGTACGCCGCAGACTTGAATAAGCGACGAAAAAAAGTAGAAATAACATAAAATTAGGATGATATGAATACTAAATCATTATTTTTAGCTTCATTAGGCGTAATAATGAGTATGCCAATGATGGCAGAGTTGGGAGTTAACACCCCTAATTCAAAGTTTGGTACAGGTGAGGACAGCGTAAGATGTGTATCAAGTGTGTCTTTGTTCCAGAACTTTGCAAAGCAGAAGAATTGGAAGGACATGCACGATTCTTGGAAAACAATCACATCAGAGTGTCCAAAATCAACACAGCGTGCTTATACAGACGGTGCATTCATGTTGAAGTGGGAGATCGACAACGAGAAGGACGAGGCTAAGAAGAAAGCATTGTTCGAGGAGTTGATGAACTGCTACGACCTAAGAATCAAGTATTTTGGCAATGTAAAGAAGTACCCTACTTATTACATTCTTGGACGTAAGTCATTCGACTATATCAACTACGCACCAACATTGACTAACGACGTCAATAAGCAGAAAGCTTACGGATGGTTGAAAGAGGCAATCGAGAAAGGTGGAGAGAACAACGAGGCTCAGGTATTCCAGCAGTACTTCATTTTGTCAGACGGATTGTACAAGGCTAATCCAAATGTAAACAGAGACAACTACATCGCTGACTACATGAAGATCATGCCAATGATGACAGCTGCCGCTGCTAACGACTCTACTTTCGATGCATCTATCGGAGTTGTAAACAGAGTGTTTGCTCGTTCAGGTGCTGCTGAGTGCGGTACACTTGACAAGGCATACGCTTCTAAGATCGAGGCAAACAAGAACGACAAGTCATTCTTGAACGATGTATTGAAGCTATATCGTATCGCAGGATGCAAAGAGTCGGCAGTTTACTTCAAGGGTTCTGAGTACCTTCACAAGATTGAGCCAACTGCAGCGTCTGCAGCAGGTATGGCAGCACAGGCATTGTCTAAGAAAGACAACAACAAGGCTATCCAGTACCTTCAGGAGGCTATCAAGCTTGAGACAAGCAAGAGCACAAAGAGCGACTACTATCTAAACATCGCTAACATCTACTTGTCAATGAAGAACTTCCAGGCTTGCCGTTCTAACGCACAGTCAGCACTTGCAATGGATCCAACTGCAGGTCAGGCATACATGTTGATCGCATACGCTTACGCATACGGATACGCATCAATCGACGACGATCCAGTTATCCAGAAGACAGCTTACTGGGCAGCAGTAGACAAGTTAGAGAAGGCAAAGGCTGTTGATCCATCTTTGGCAGGTCAGGCTAACAGCGCTATCGCTTCATACAAGAAGCAGTTCCCAGACAAGTCTGAGTTGTTCATGAGAGGTATCAAGGGTGGAACATACAAAGTTCCAGGTTGGATTGGTGAGACAACAACTGTTAGATAATGCAAAAAAGCGTTAAACATAATCATAAAGACGTGGTTGTCAAGGTTTTTGCCTTGGCAATCATGTCTTTTTTTTCATTTTTAGCCTCATGCGACAACGACAAGCTTGAGACTACAGATGCAATTCAAAGAGACACAGTAGCAGGACAATATGCTAAAGATGTATACACACTAATATCAGACTCCGGAATCGTAAAGTACAGAATGGAGACAAAAGAGTGGTATATATTCGACAAAGTAGATACCCCATACTGGTACTTTCCTCAAGGATTGTTCTTCGAAACTCTTAACGACACTATGGGAACAGACGCGTCGATCACATCCAAATATGCGAAATACTATACCGATTTGGAATTGTGGGATCTAAGAGACAGTGTAAAATCGAAGAATATCAAGGGAGAATATTTTGAGACGGACCAGTTGTTCTGGAATCAGAAAGAAAAGACAGTCTATTCAAAGGAAAAGATCAAAATCACACAAGATAAAAGAATCATCACAGGACGTGGTTTTGAATCAAATCAGTCGTTCACCAACTACACAATCAAAAAACCAGAGGGAATATTCCCAATTGAAGAAAAAAAGAGCGACGAACAACAAAAATAATTATGTGGACAGGTATAATAGCATTCATCTTATTTGCGACTTACCTAATAGAATTCAATTTTGTCAGCGCGTACAAAAGCAAAATTGAAATTGGAGACAACCAGACAAAGTCAGGTTTTGCAGGTTATTCTCCTTCCAAAGTCAGAACATTCAAAGCCGGACTAAGAATTATAAATATTGCGGCAGCGATCAGCTGTGCAATCATCGCAGTCTGGGAATACAACATATATATAGCGTTGTCGGCATTTTTAGGGATATTCGTGATCTCGGAAATTGTGCTTCGCTTAAGTAACATCGCCGAACTACCCAATGACTCCATTGAGACGATTTCCAAAGTATTTCATTGGGCAGCCTACCCTATCTCCTGCCTCTTCAAAAACAGAGATTATGAGATAAGTCCCAACAGAAGTTACGAGCTAAACAATTGTAACACAGTCGTCAACGAAAAGACAGAGAATGAGGTGGAGATCTTCCAAAACACATTGGATTTATCATCACTAAAGCTCAAGAACTGTATCGTTCCCCGTACTGAGATCACAGCCATTGAGGTGAGCAGTAGCGTCGACGAACTAAGGAAATTATTCATTTCAACCAATTTCTCAAGAATTCTTGTTTATAAGGACAATATCGACTGTGTGATCGGATACGTCCACTCGTCAGACATTTTTGACAAGCCAAGTGAGATATCCGACGTATTGAATCCAATCATTGTCGTATCGGAGGAGATGGCAGCCAACAAACTTTTGAAAGTGTTGCAGAAACAGAAAAAAAGTTTGGCACTCGTGGTCGATGAATTCGGAGGCACAGCAGGAATCATCACCATGGAAGACCTTATGGAAGAGATATTTGGAGAGATCGACGACGAGTCTGACAACGAGGACGAATACGTACAAAAAAGAATCAGCAACGATGAATATATCTTTTCGGGTCGACTTGAAGTGGAAGAGACGAATGAAAAATTTGGATTAGAATTACCGACGTCGCCAGACTATGAAACTATAGCCGGATTGATTCTAACCCATCATAACATATTGCCGAAGAAGTCAGAAATCATCAAAATAGGCAAAAAATACAGCTTTGAGATAATCAAAGTTGAGACAACAAAGATAGATTTAGTAAAATTGAGAGTAACAAACGCAATTTAACGAATTTATTTTATTATATTTGCGTCGTTTTTTGTACGAATAATAAAAAAAAACTATAAATACTTAAATGGCAGCTTTACAAAACATCAGAAACCACGCCAGCCTACTTATCGGTATTGTGGCAGTGGCATTGTTGGCTTTCGTGGTAGGAGACTTGCTAACAAGTACATCTTCTATCATAGGAAGAGCTCGAAGCATCGTTGGTTCTGTTAATGGAAAAGAGATTTCCATTATGGACTTCAACGAAAAAGAAAAACAGTTCAGCGATATCATCAAGCAGCAGTATGCTGGTCAGCAGGCCCCACACGAGGGAGATATTCGCGAGTATGTATGGAACAAGTTCATCAACGACGCTCTAATTGAGGACGAGATGGATGAGATCGGAATGGCAGTAACAAACGAAGAGGTCAAGAACTTGGTATCTTCAGCAAACCATCCAATGCTAATGAGCATTCCATTGTTCAGAGATCAGAATGGAAGATTCAACCCATCACAGGTTTCTGCGTTCCTACAGTTTATCGGCATGCCAGAAGAGTCGTTGAACGACAACCAGAAGGCACAGCAGCAGCAGTTGAAAGCACAGTGGGCTTATTGGGAAGAGCAAATCAAGTCACAGCTTGCTAATGACAAACTTGCAAATCTTGTTGCTAACGCAGTAACATACCCTACAGCAGTTACTGACCTAATGGATCAGATTTCAAGCACTGAGAAGACTGCAGTAGTCATCAAGAAGTCTTATAGCTCAGCAAATAACGACATCGAGATTTCTGACTCAGAGAAGAAAGCTGTATACGAGAAGATGAAGAAGCAGTACTTCTCTTTGGAAAATGGTGGTTACAGATCTGTAGACGCAATCATTTTCAACGTTAAGCCTTCACAGCAGGATTACGAGGATGCAAAGGCAGGTATGGAAGAAATGAGAGAGCAGATCAAGAATGCAGACGATGCAGACTTGAAGGTTATCTTCTCTGATCCAACATCTTCATTCGCTTACAACAACTACTTCCGCGCAGAGAAAGATATCGAGACTGCATTCCAGTCTTTCGCATTCAACGCAAAGAAGGATTCAGTTTCAGAGGTATTGTTTGAGGCTGGTGACTTCATGGTTGCCAGAAAGATGGCAGACGTAAAGATGGCTCCAGACTCAGCAAACATCAGCTTGATCGTTTTGGCTGGTGCAACTAAGGAAGAGGCTAACCAGAAGGCAGACAGCATCAAAAAGTGTTTGAACAACGGTGAGAAATTCGAGGATTTGGCTGCAAAGCACTCACTTGACCAGAGCACTGCAAGCAAAGGTGGTGAGTTAGGATGGGTAAAGGAAGGTTTCCCATTGGGTACTGAGGATTTCGACGCAAAGGTGTTCGGAAGTGCAAAGAAGGGTGATGTCCTAACATTCAACATGCCTGAGAATCCAATGACATTCTTGGTAAAGGTCAACAACTTGACTGCACCAGTTAGAAAGGCAAAGGTTCTAATCTACGGAACAAAGCTTGAGCCAAGCACAGATACATATACAGATATGTACAATGCAGCTAACAAGTTCATCATCGACAACAACAATAAGGAGAAATTCATCGCTGGTGCAGAAGCACAAAACTTGGATATTGTACACCTAACTCCATTAAAGGAGAATGATCCATACATTCAGATTTTAGGTCAGAATAACACTCGTGAGATTGTAAAGTGGGCATGGAACCACGAAATCGGCGCAGTTTCTGGTGTATTTGAGGTTGGTGATTCTTATGTAGTTGGTACTCTTGTCAATAAAGTTGACGGTGAATATGCACCACTATCTGAGGAGTACGTTGCAAAAGAGGTAGAAAGAAAAGCAAAGAACGAGGCTTGTGCCAAGAAGTTTGCTGAGGAGCTTGCAAATGTTAACGACTTTGCAAATGCAGATACAATAAGCATAGACTTCTCATCAAGATCAGTTGCAGGTATAGGTCGTGAGCCTAAGTTGTCAGCTACAATTTCAGCTATAGGAGTTGATGAAGTCAGCAAGCCAATCGTTGGTGACTTTGGAGTTTACAAGGTTAAGGTTCTAAACGAAAGCCAATCTAACTCAAAGACAAACGTCTACATGCTAAACAGAGATCTTAAATCTAATGTGGCAAACCGCATGTTCGAGACTCTACGTAAAGGTGCAGATGTAGAAGATAATAGATCAAACTTCTATTAATCAAACAATAGTTAGAATAACAATGGAGGCGGATCTCGGTTCGCCTCCTTTTTTACTTAAAGGAAGATGGAAAAGAAAAGACTGTTTGGAATGACAATAGAAGAGCTACGAAACGTGGTAGCAGAACTATCCATGCCAAAATTCACAGCCACACAGATTGCAGATTGGATGTACAAGAAAGGTGCTGAATCAATTGAGCAGATCACAAATCTGTCGGCAAAAAACAAAGCACTCTTGGCTGAACATTATGAGATCGGCAGACGTGCTCCATTTTCAAGTGTGGAATCAACAGACGGCACAAAAAAATATCTTTACCAGATTGGTGAAAAATACATCGAGACAGTCTACATTCCAGACAAGGACAGAGCCACGCTATGTGTCTCTTGCCAGGTGGGATGCAAGATGAATTGCAAATTCTGCATGACTGGCAAACAAGGATTCACACAACATCTAACTACAAATGAGATATTGAACCAAATCCAGTCGATTCCTGAGTTTGAAAATCTTACAAACATCGTATACATGGGCATGGGAGAGCCTATGGACAATGTTGA
>DCIP01000104.1 GCA_002317115.1 Candidatus Scybalocola fimicaballi | reverse complement strand
TATAGTGCTTTGGATCGACTTTGAACATGAGGTTTGTAAGCTTGCTGCTTTTTAACGATTCAAGGTTGTCTCCGTTACAGTATTTTGCAGTATACACAACAAGTTTTATACAAAGAGATAGTTGATCATCACCGTTGTAATATTCGAATTCAGAAGATTGATATTTTTTTGAAGAATTATTTTTCTTAAGATATAGTAAGACGCAAATTAGAACACCTAGTGGTATGATGAGATATGCCATTTCTTGTTGTTTATTTTAATTTGTTTGCAATATTACAAAAAAAGGGAGAAACCATTGGCTTCTCCCTTGTATTTGTTGTCGACGGGATGATGTTCCGTCGTATGAGTTGATACACGTACGGCCGTGCGTGTCACAGAGATAATATTCGTAGAGACGGGGCATGTCCCCGTCTTAATACAATAAAACCCGGCTGCTTATCAATCCGATAGCAGTCGGGATTTGTTTGTTATGAGTTTTCTAGTATGTGAATTTTGCAATCCTCATTTTGAACACTATTATATTATCTTCCCAAAAAACAATCGTTATTTTTTTGAAATGTAGATAACTCTTAATAAATTAGCAACCTTTTGATAGGCAATACTTTTGACCGTTTTGATTTGGCGGTTTTGGATGGCTTATAAGGATTTATTAGAGTTGTAACTTTGTTCAAATATATGAAAAGTATTTCGACGCAATTGCTTAGTATTAGAGAGTTAATGAAATCTGCTTTTTTTGCAAATGTGATCATTTGTGGAACAGTATTGTTTTCTTCTGTTGGAAGTTCAGTTGCTCAGTCGCAGCGTAATATAGATTTTTCTAAAGGTTTGGAGGGATGGCGTTTGTATTATGGCGCAGTCCTTTTTTATAATCAGAAGAGTCTCGCTAATAATTGTAGTAGATTGGACGACCCTGAGTGGGGTGCAAAGTTTGACTACTATTGGGATTATGATGCCTTGATTGAAGGCTATAAACTAAGGTATAATGTTGACGATTGTCCGTTTAAGGATTGGACAAATGCGAAACAGGAACCGTTGAAATCATATTTTTCTTCTATCGAGGAGAGTGGGGCAGGCTATGCCACAACTTCAAATTCATTCTATGAAATCTCTGGAGAATCGGCGGTTAAGGCGGCTTTCTTTGAAAAGGGTTGTCCTTATGGAGAGTTGAACGACCAGTATCGCTTCAATGTGATTGAAAAGAAGGATGAATCGGAAGGACGTGGTATCTATTCTGACTTTAATGTCAATCGTTATGGCCATAGTATGATAGGAAAGGTGCATGATGAGGATATTGATTTGCCACGAGTCTTTCCCGGAGCCGAGCACTCTTGTCGTATCGGTTCGTCTGGTGCGGTGACTGATGGATTTGCAATTGATGAGACTCTTGAATATAGCCCATATTCGTCCGAGTTTGCCAAGCCATCATGGAATGTCAATATGAGCCATGTGGCTGCTGCTGAACGTATGCTGTATGAGTTTCAAAAGGAGGACGACGATGATGTCCTTATGATTCATTTCCTTGCTGTGTCGGAAGGTCCGGAAGTAAACCATTATGGTACGGGTGCTTGTGATTTCTCAATTGATGTTTTCCATGCAGGTGAGAATGATAATGTGGATCTTGGATTGGTAGGAGACGCGTCGTCGACATGGGAAAAAATGTTGTGCGGGGAGTTGACAATGAACTCTTTGGATATGACATGTAGCCAAGGCCATAATTATCAGTGCAAACATGGTGAGGGTACAGGAGCATGTACGGATAAAAATGCCACTAAGGATAACAGACTTTGGTTTTCTACAGGTTCAGCACCGGCTATTAGAAATTCAGCGTCTAAAGGCTGGCGAACATTGTTCTTCCCAATCGATAAATTGAAAAAAGGCGAAAGAATTGGTTTGCAGTTCATAACAAGAGATTGTAATTTCCATAAGTTTGAACCAGGTGGACATTCCTGCTACATGTATTTCACTTGTGAAGTCAAGAAGAAAGAGGTTAAGGTGACACTTTGCGACTCTGTGGCCGGACCGTTGACTGCTGTTGCCACACCAGGTTATGGAGCATATATTTTTGGAATCAAGACCGATGATGGTTTCCGTCGTCTGCATGATGATGTCTTGACAACCAATGAATTTCAAATAGATAGCGACGTCGCCACTTATTGGAATCTTATCAAGGATAGCAAATTCGACGGTACGTTTGTCTGCTATATGGCACCGTCTACTTCAAAATTGGATGTCCCTGATTCCGAGTTAGAGAATATTGATTGCGTAGTGAAAGCAGAATCATATTTTGGTGCGACGGATATGAAAGCCGAATTGTTGGCTCCAAAGGGATGTCCTGCGGGTGCTGATAATGCCGATGGACTTAATGTCTCTGGTCTTAATGCTGTTTATTTCCGTAATTATTTTGAGTCCGACTCTCTAAAAACGATTAATTTCTATGTAAAGAAGGGCGACGCTGATTATCCTTCAGTTCCTGATTGGACAGTCGACGTGGATACATGTACGGTTGTGGTGGACGGAAGAAATGTGAGTGTGCCGTTTTCGCATCAGTTTGTTGCGGCATCTGACTATACTGAGCCATATACCATAAAGGTAGAGATGATTACTGCGGCAGGATGTGTCAGAACCGATGAGCAGAACTTTATTCCGTCGTCTTCATTAAAACCAACATTTAAGATTGTTGGCACTTGTCAAAACCAAGAGATTAAGGTTGTCAATGAAAGCCATAATGATATTGGCGACGTGAATTTCTCAGCCACTTACTATTTGAATGGAAATGTTGTTGAGAATAAAGCAGGTTTGCCTTCACTATTGACTGACGATGATGTTTTGGTTGCCGCTGCACCAAAGGGAGGAACAAATAGTGCCTATGTTGTCGTTACAGATGAGAATGGATGCCAATACACATCTGCAGAAACTAAGGTTGATGTTAAGACAGTTGTAGATAAACCGATAACTGACGATACAGAATTTATCTACGATGGAAACGAGCAAACTTACGGTATCCCTGAAAATCCATTGTATAATTTATCGGGAAATGTCAAGAAAACAGTCGGTAAATACACAGTGACGGTTTCGCTTGCGGATGCAGATAAATATGCATGGAATGATTGTAGTGTCGCTCCAGTAGAGTATGTATTTGAGATTGGCAAAGCAAAGGTGGAGATGCCTACAGAGTTGGATTCTGTCTTCGTTTACAACGGCAAAGAGCAAACATACGAGTTGCCAGAGAATCCGCTTTATGCTGTTGCAGGAAATGTTCAGACTAAAGTTGGCAAGTATACTGTTTCCGTTTCATTGACCGATACGGATAATTACGAGTGGAGCAATGGATCAGTCACGCCAGTTGAGTATGCATTTGAAATTGGCAAAGCAAAGGTGGAGATACCAGCAGAGTTGGATTCAGTCTTCGTTT
>DCIP01000039.1 GCA_002317115.1 Candidatus Scybalocola fimicaballi | reverse complement strand
CACCTCGATAGAGGGAGGGAAAAGGATATAGGCTATATCCAGGACCGACTATTGCCATATACACGTCGCATTCTACATTCTCGCATATAAAATTGCGATAGTAATTGCATAAGACACGGATTTTTAGTATTTTTGATAGGTAAAATGAATGCGTTTATGGCAGAACCGAAAGACAAAATGATACGAAACCGACGAGTGGAAATGAATCTGACTGAAATGGAAAGTCAGACTCTTACCCAATATTGCCAGAAAAACAACATCCAAATATCGGATTTTATAAGGCGCACAGTTTTTAAGGAGATTATGACAAAACAGTATGAGGAATCTCCTACCCTATTTGATTAATTGTTTTCATATGAGAATTGCGATAGTAGGTAGCAGATCTTTCAATGATTATGCTCTGATGAAACAGGTTATAGACAATTATAAGGAGAAGAACACAGCTTTGTTCTCTGCTGTTGTCTCAGGTGGAGCCAAAGGTGCGGATTCTTTGGGAGAAAGGTATGCGGATGAGAATGGACTTGAAAAGATTATTTTCAAAGCAAACTGGAACAAATACGGGAAACGAGCTGGATTTATCCGCAATGTGGACATCATCAAAAATTGCGACATTTGTTTCGCATTCTGGGATGGTGAGAGTCACGGCACTAAACATGACATTGATTTGTGCAATGACCATGGAAAATATTGCGTTCTAACAATCTTTGAAAACAAATGAATTTACAAATGTCACAAAAAGACTATATTTGCAGAGCATCGTAAGATGAACAAAAATGTTAAATTTATAAGATACTAATGTCTACCATCCACGATATATTAGAGAGGTTCAGACAAATGTCTGTGACTGAAAGAGAAAAAGGCGCTACGTTTGAGAGATTGATGAAGCGTTGGCTTAAAACTGATCCTCGATACAATACACTAAAGCATGTTTGGCTGTGGGAAGAGTTTCCTGCACGGTCTGAATTTGGTGGCAAGGACACAGGAATAGATTTGGTCGCACAAACTGAGTCTGGCGACTATTGGGCTATCCAATGTAAATTCTATGATGCCAACACAACCATAGACAAGCCAGCTGTAGATTCATTCCTTTCTACTTCAAGTGGAGTCTTCACTGATAGCGAGACAATGGCTTTGGTGGGATTCTCACAAAGACTATGGATCAGCACAACTGACAAATGGAACTCAACGGCTCTTGACACTATCCGAAATCAGCAGATACCTGTGAACCGAATCGGTATGACCGATTTGGAAATCAGTCCTGTGGATTGGGATAAACTGGAGAACGGTGACGAAGGACACAACGCAAGAACAGAAGGAAAATCACTTCGTGAACATCAGCTTACAGCAATCAGCAGGGCAAAATCTCATTTTGACAAGTATGACCGAGGTAAGCTTATCATGGCGTGTGGTACAGGAAAAACTTATACCTCGCTCAAACTTATAGAGACTCTTACAAAAGAAAAAGGATTGATCCTTTTTATGGTGCCGTCTATCGCATTGTTAGGACAAGCGTTGAACGACTGGTCTGCTGATTGCAATAAAGCAATAAAGGCTATCTGTATTTGTTCTGATAGCAAATCTAACAGAAACACACGCAAGTCTAACGACAGCGATTCTATTGCCGATGGAGTTTATGAGTTGGCTTTGCCAGCAAGCACAAATTCAAAGACCATTGCGAAGCAGTTAATGAAGTATCGCTCACATGACGGACTTGTGGTAGTGTTCTCCACATACCAGTCTATTGACGCAGTGAGTGAGGCACAGAAAGAAATATTAAAAGCGACAAATAACGAATACGGAGTGTTTGACTTCATCGTCTGTGATGAAGCACACCGAACAACAGGTGCAATCCTAAAAGATAAGGATGAATCCAACTTCACAAAGATTCACAAGGATGAGTATGTGCAAGGACGCAAACGCCTTTACATGACAGCCACACCTCGCCTTTATGGAGAATCCGTAAAGAGCAAGGCGGCTGAGAAAGATGCCCT
This sequence comes from Candidatus Scybalocola fimicaballi, assembly GCA_002317115.1. Classification (GTDB taxonomy): domain Bacteria; phylum Bacteroidota; class Bacteroidia; order Bacteroidales; family Paludibacteraceae; genus UBA1723. Next base: position 3,735 of record DCIP01000039.1, on the reverse strand, counting down.
ATTGTGTTCGATGGACGACGAATCCATATATGGCAAAGAGTTTTTCCGTGTGAACTTCGCTTATGCGGTGGAACACGGCTTGCTTACAGATTACAAGGTTCTTGTTCTTACAGTGAACAGCAAGGATATTCCGGCTAATATCAGAAGTAAGGTGGAGAATCCCGACAGCAAGGAATACGATTTTGACGACACATCAAAACTTATAGGTCTGATAAACGGACTTGCGAAGCAGGTCAAAGGAGACGAGGGGAAGACATGGGAGGCTGATCCTCGCAGGATGCAGAGAGCTTTGGCTTTCTGTTCGTCCATTGGAGACAAGGACAAACCAGGCACATCAAGAAATGTGGCTGAGATTCTTCCTGTTGTCGCACAGGATTATTATCAGTCTTTGAGTGAAGAGGATAAGGACAAGACCGTCCTTATAGAAGCGGAGCATATCGACGGAAGCATGGACAGTCTTCGCAGAAACCAAAAACTGCAGTGGTTGAAGGAAGATCCAAAGGCAGACAACATCTGCAAGGTGTTGTGCAATGTACGATGTTTGTCAGAAGGTGTGGATGTTCCGGCTCTTGACGCTGTTTTGTTCTTGTCCGCAAGAAATTCGCAGGTGGATGTCGTTCAGTCTGTAGGACGAATCATGCGTAATTTCAAGAAGGGGACTCCCGATGAAAAGAAATATGGCTACATCATACTTCCTATTGTCATTGACGAGGATATGGCTGCAGAAGACGTCTTGGATAACAATGAGAAATTCAGCGTTGTATGGTCAATCCTAAACGCTCTCCGTTCACACGATGACAACTTCAATGCCAAAGTCAATCAGATAGCTCTGAATAAGAGAAAGGATGACAAGGTTGTGATCACAAGATCTGGTTTGGGAGGATTCGGACCAAATGACTCACAGGATGATAGCGATGCAAAGGTGTTGTCAAACGAGGAAGTCGCAAGACAGCTTGAAATCCGATTCGGAGAAATCCGTGATGGAATCTATGCTAAATTGGTGGAAAAATGTGGTGACAGACTTTATTGGGAGAACTGGGCAAAAGAGGTCGGCGAGGTAGCCAAGAATTTCATTGTCCGCATTACCGATATGGTGTTGAAGCAAGGCATACACAAGGACGAGTTTGACGATTTCTTGAAAGGATTGCGTAACAATATCAATGAAAGTATTGACGAGGCACAAGCCATTGAAATGCTTGCACAGCACCTTATAACAAGACCAGTGTTTGACGCTTTGTTTGCAGAATACCATTTTGTCGACAACAACGCTGTAAGCAAATCTATGCAGGGCATGATCGCCTTATTGGAAGACAAGGGATTCTCTAAGGATTTGGAAGTGTTGGACAAGTTCTATGAATCTGTCAAACGAAATGTCAGCAACATAGACAACCTGGAGGGAAAGCAGAGTATCATCAAGTCTTTGTATGAGAAATTCTTTAAGGGTGCATTCCCTAAGACAGTGGAACAGCTTGGTATTGTCTATACTCCAGTAGAGTGTGTGGATTTCATCATACACAGTGTGAACGACCTGTTAAAGCAGGAGTTCAACACAAGCCTTACAGAAGAGAATGTTCACATTTTGGATCCATTCACAGGAACAGGAACATTCATCACTCGATTGTTGCAAAGCGGACTGATTAAGCCAGAGGATATGGAACGCAAGTATCTTAATGAGATACATTGCAACGAAATCGTGCTTTTGGCATATTACATCGCAGATGTAAATATCGAGAGTGTCTTCCATGACATCGTTAAGAGAGATAACTATCTTCCTTATGATGGAATCTGTTTGACAGATACATTCCAGCTCAATGAAACTGGCGAGAATGATATTTTCAGCATTCTGTTCCCTGAAAACTCAGAGCGTTTGAAAAAGCAGAAGAAAGCTCCAGTTAGAGTTGTGATTGGTAATCCTCCTTATTCAGTCGGACAAAAGTCAGCAAACGACAATGCACAAAATTTGAAGTATGCAAAGTTGGACGCAAGGGTAGAAAATACTTATGCAAAAAATAGTAATGCAGGACTATTAAAAGCTTTATATGATAGTTATGTAAAAGCATTTCGTTGGGCAAGTGACAGAATCAATGCCAATGGCAATAAGGATGGAGGAATTGTCGCATTCATCAGCAATGGAGCATGGTTGGATGGAAACGCACAGGATGGTATGCGTAAATGCTTTGAAGATGAGTTCAGCAGCATCTATGTGTTGAATTTGAGAGGAAATCAACGTACATCAGGAGAGTTAAGTCGTAAGGAAGGCGGTAAAATTTTTGGAAGCGGTAGTCGTACTCCTATCTCAATCACCTTCCTGGTGAAGAATCCGAAGGCAGAAAACAAAAAGGCAGTAATCCATTATCATGATATTGGAGACTATTTGTCGAGAGAAGACAAATTGAAGAAAATAAAAGACTTTAAAAGTCTTGGCTCTGATAAGATTGATTGGCAAATTATTGAGCCAAATGACAAATACGATTGGATTAACCAAAGGGATGGGGCTTTTGATTCTTTGATTAGCATTATTCCAGAAAAGAAATTTGATTTGTCAGCCCAAAGCGTCTTTATTCCTTATTCTTTAGGTATAGCAACAAGTAAAGACAATTTCTTATATAATTCCTCTAAGAATATACTTTCGAAAAATGTTGTCAAGATGATTGATTTTTACAACTCAGAAAGACTTAATGCCATCAATAACGCTTCTTATGAATTAAAAATTGATCCAACAAAGATTGTATGGACTGATTTATTTAGGACTTCATTAAAAAACAATGAAGAATTCAAATTTGATGAAACTTTGATAATGGAGGCAATGTATCGTCCGTTTTTTAAGCAAAATTTTTGTTATCAGAAAGAACTGATACAAAGGACTTACCAACAGCCTAAATTATATCCAACAACTACAACAAAAAATCTATGTATTTGTGTAAGTGGTATTAAAACATTTACTGCTATTATCTCTAATTGTATTTCCGATTATCATAATGTTGGTGATACAAAATGTTATCCACTCTACTGGTACGAAGACAAGGGAGACAAGAAGCAAATGAAACAACTCTCGATGTTTGAGGAAGAGACAAACAACGAAGACAAGTATATCCGTCATGACGGAGTGTCAGATTGGATATTGAAGGAGGTATGCACACGCTATGGCAATGTGAAGAACATATCAAAAGAGGACATCTTCTACTATGTGTACGGATTGCTTCACAGTGAGGATTACCGAACTCGATTCGCTGATGACTTAAAGAAATCGTTGCCACGCATCCCTATCGTCGAGAAAGTGGAGGACTTCTGGGCTTTCAGCAAGGCAGGTCGTCAGTTGGCAGATTTGCATTTGAACTATGAGACTGTCGACGCTTGTCCTGGAGTGACTGTCAATGAGGAAGATTCTGTATTAAAGAATGACGCATACGAATACTATTCAGTAGAGAAGATGCGTTTCCGTTCTGGAGTAAAGGCAAAGGACAAGCCAGACACAATAGTCTATAACGGACACATAACAGTGGAGAACATCCCTGCTGTTGCCTATGACTATATTGTCAATGGTAAGTCGGCTATAGAATGGATTATGGAGCGATATTGTGTGAACGTAGACAAGGATTCTCAAATCAAGAACGATTGCAACGACTGGTCAAAGGAACATGGACAACCACGTTACATATTGGATCTTCTTCTAAGTGTTATCAATGTCAGTGTTCAGACAGTGGAGATTGTGAAGGGATTACCTAAGTTGAATTT
>DCIP01000119.1:5107-5403 GCA_002317115.1 Candidatus Scybalocola fimicaballi | reverse complement strand
GCCTTTCTCTCTGCCAAATCAGCCTCGAAATCAGCCTTAGCCTTTCCGCTTCTCATTGCACGGTACTGCTGTGGGTGCATTGCAAGCTCGAACAACTCCTCGTCGTCCTTACCACAATCCCATCCCTCTTTCTTCATCTCCTCACGGAATGAGTCAAGTGCGTCTGGGTAGTTGCTCTGAGGATCCTCAGTGTGGAACTCTCTACCCTGCTCTTTTGCCTTAGCAACTAGCTCTGGAGCCAACTCACCTGGCAACTTACCTGACTTACCTAACATCATATCCCAGATATCGTCAGC
>DCIP01000119.1:0-4996 GCA_002317115.1 Candidatus Scybalocola fimicaballi | reverse complement strand
TAACCCATCATAGGCCATACATATTTAACCTCGTCGAACAACTTGATAAGTAGCTCGTCCTGGCTCATCTTTGGCTTACCGTTCTTCTCCTTCCACTTGTTGATGCTCTCAAGGTTTGTCTCAAGGTCTGTCATCAAAGAACCCATCATACCGCCTGGTAGACCTGGACCGATAAGAAGTGAGTTCATCTGACGGTTACGAGCTGGGATGTAGTAGCCTAGGAAGTCGTCCATCATCTCCTGAACTAGAGTACGAACCTCCATGTATGCTGCCATGTTGATATCCTTAACCTTGAAACCAGCGTCCTTCAACATCTCCTGAACTGCGATAACGTCTGCGTGACCTGTACCCCATGAAAGTGGCTCCATACCAACGTCAACATAATCACAACCTGCCTTACAAACCTCAAGGATTGAAGCCATGTTGAAACCAGGACCTGCGTGGCTGTGGTACTGGATTGTGATGTCCTTGATCTCCTTGATCTTGCGAGTCAACTCACCTAAGAATACTGGACGACCGATACCTGCCATATCCTTCAAACAGATCTCATCACAACCTGCCTCGATAAACTTCTTTGCCAACTCCACGTAGTAATCTACTGTGTGGATTGGTGAGCTTGTAATACATAGAGAAGCCTGAGCGATCATGCCAGCCTCCTTTGCATATTTGATAGAAGGAATTACGTTTCTTGAATCGTTAAGACCACAGAAGATACGAGTGATATCTGTTCCCTGTGCATGCTTAACCTTATAGAATAGCTTACGTACATCTGCTGGAACTGGGCTCATTCTCAAACCGTTTAGCGCACGGTCAAGCATGTGAGTCTGGATTCCTGCCTCGTGGAATGGCTTAGTCCACTGACGAACTGCATTGTTTGGATTCTCACCGAACAAAAGGTTTACCTGCTCAAATCCACCACCGTTTGTCTCGACACGGTCGAAACAACCCATCTTGATGATTGCAGGAGCAACTTTGACAAGCTGATCTACTCTTGGCACATACTTGCCGGCAGCCTGCCACATATCTCTAAATACTAAACTAAATTTAACTTCTTTAGCCATGATTTATCTTAAATTTTTGATATTTTTTCAACCTTACCTTTATTACCTGTGATTTGTGCTACAGCCAACTCTACTGCAGTCATAACATCTGGTGCGATAGCAGCAGTCGCTGGAGTTGCTGCAGCCTTAGGAGCAACTGGAGCCACTTCTTCTGGCACATACTTGTTGACAAAGCGGATAAGCGCATTACCCAACACGATAACAAGGCCCAACACAGCGAAGACGGTAATCATACCGACGATCATTAGCGTTACGGCTTGTTCTATTAAAGATCCTTCCATTTTATAATAGCTTAATAAAAAGTTTTATCAATATCTGCAAAGATAATAAACATTATTCCCTTTACAACCAAATCCCTTTGCTTTTTTTAACGATTTATAACAAAAACAGACAGTTTGTTACTTAATATCACATTTTTAGGGAGCCAACTTAAGATTTATAAAATATCTAGGGACAATTATAACAAATCATAAGTTACAAAAATTGATTGTAACGCACAATTAAACGTATACTTTTTCAATTATGCAATATACAATGCAATTTATGCATTTCAAATCACTGATTATGCAATATGAATATTCATCACATCGGCACATAGCTCACCAACACTCCACTCACAATTCCAATAATGGCGATTTCTGCCAACATGATGAAGCATAATGTGTGGATATGCGACAATCTGAATTTTTCATCACTTGTGTATTGCGGGAATTTCTCTCTTAAGAATCCGACGATCTTAAACGACACCCAACCAAGCAAAACTCCGCATAATGCTCCCACTGTGATGTCTCCTGGGAAATGTACTCCAAGATAAATGCGTGAGTATGAACACAACACTGCCCAGAAAAAAATGGTGAATCCCAAGAATTTATTACGGAACAATAATGTCAGAAACGTCGCAATGGCAAAGGAATTTCCTGCGTGCGACGACGGGAATCCATATTTTCCTCCTGTATAGCCGAACGCATACGACAGATGATCCATGATGTTGGGATCATGGCTCGGACGTAGTCGCTCAAAAAATGGTTTCATCAGTCCTGATGTGATTCTGTCTGTCAATAGGAAGACGAGGATGATGCCAATCAATATCAGCCACCCCTCTTTCTTCTTTGTGCGGAATATCACCCAAAGCATATAGACGACCGGTGGAAACCAGATTCCTATCTTCGACACATTGAAAAAGAAGGTATCCCAGTTCAAATTATGATAAGCTGGAAAATTAAGTGTCTCCATCAGACTATAATCTGTCTGCAATAATGATTCTATCATAAAAACGATGACGTTAACGTTAACGATAACCGTAGAGACGCGAGATCTCGCATCTCTACATTTATTAATATTTAATGTCTTCCAAGAATAATCCGCATGCCGGAGCCGACGTGGATGCCTTACATCTGTCTTTGCTCTCAATAATCTTGCGGAATTCTGCAACCGTGATTTTCTTTCTTCCGACGTCGATCAATGTGCCGACGATAGCCCTCACCATATTGCGAAGGAAACGATTTGCTGAAATTCTGAAGACGAGAATGTTTCCTTCCATATACCATTCCGCATGAGTGATCGTGCAATTGTTGGTCTTGGTATCGGTGTTCACTTTGCTGAAACTTGTGAAATCCTCATATTCAAATAATATCGACGCCGCTTTGTTCATCAACTCTATATCCAAATCGAAATTGATATACGCCACTGTGTCGAGCGTAAACGGATCCTTATCTTTCGTTATGTAGTAGCGATAAGTGCGTTCTGTCGCTGAAAACCTTGCAGAAAACTCACTGTCTACCTCTTTGATTGCAGAGACGGCTATATCCTTAGGCAACAGTTTATTGATGCGGTAAACAAACTGTGCACCGTCGCCAACAGGATTATTAGCATCGAAGTGCGCTGTCATCATACGGGCATGCACACCAGTGTCAGTTCGTCCGGCACCAGTAGTCAAGATCTCCTCACGACAAAGCGTGGAGATAGCTTTGTTGAGCTCCTCCTGCACAGTATTGCCATTAGGCTGAATCTGCCAACCGTGATAGTTTGTGCCGAGATATGAGAATGTAATCAAATAACGCATTTAGTTTTCGTTTTCGTTTTCGTCTTCGTCAGCGTTAACGTTAACGTTAACGTTAACGTCTTACTCCATATATGAATCCTTGAAACCAAGAAGGTAAAGCAAACCGTCAAGGCCGAAATTCGACAGCGACTGTTTGGCAGTCTCCTTAACTTTTGGTTTTGCGTGGAAAGCAACACCAAGTCCAGCCAACGAAATCATCGGAAGATCATTAGCACCGTCGCCCACAGCGATCACCTGCTGAAGATCCAAGCCTTCAACCTGAGCGATCAAACGAAGCAAATCGGCCTTACGTTTTCCGTCGACAATATCTCCAAGATGACGTCCAGTCAACTTACCGTCGACAATCTCAAGTTCATTGGCATAGACATAATCCAAGTCGAACTTCTTCTTCAAATAGTTTCCGAAATAAGTGAAACCTCCGGAGAGAATGGCTATCTTGAAGCCAAATTTCTTAAGCATCCGCAAAGCACGCTCTGCGCCATCCATAATCGGAAGATTCTCTGCGATATCAATCATCACACTCTCATCCAAACCTTTCAATAGGCTCACACGACGTTTGAAACTCTCGCAGAAATCAATCTCACCACGCATAGCACTCTCAGTGATAGCCTTCACCTCGTCGCCCACACCTGCACGCATGGCAAGCTCATCAATCACCTCAGTTTTGATAAGAGTGGAATCCATATCAAAGCATACAAGGCGACGGTTGCGACGGAAGACATTATCCTCCTGGAAAGAGATATCATAACCCAAGTCGCTCGAAAGATGAAGGAAATGCGACTGAAGAGCAGCCTTATCTTTCGGAGTGCCACGCACAGACATCTCAACAGATGCTTTGGCATTGGAATTCTCCTCATGCAAAGGAATACGTCCGGAAAGACGAGTGATGGAATCGATATTCAACCCCTGATCGCTCAACGCTCCAGAAACATTGGCAAGCAAGTCTGCCGAGATATCACGACCAAGCATAGTGATGATATAACGGTTTTTACCCTGCATGCTCACCCAATCTGAATACTCCTTCTCACTGATAGTGTCGAAGCGGACATTGATTCCCAAAGTCGACGCAGAGAAAAGCATCTCCTTCAAGATGAATCCAGACACCTGCTGGTCGCTTGAGAACAAGATGCCGAGCGACAAAGTGTTGTGGATATCAGCCTGACCGATATCAAGGATTGTTGCACCGTAGTGAGCCAAGATACTCGTCATCTTAGAAGTCAAGCCCGGACGATCAGGACCGGAAATCGACACCAATATTATCTCTTTAGTTTCCAAAATATGCAGATTTAATAATTTGTTTTCTGCCACAAAAATAATAAAAAAAGGGGAATTACGAAATTATAAAAAAATCACTCCCTGCGATTATAACATTATGCACATCAGTCAACGTTATCGTCAACGTCAACGTTATCGTCAACGTATATCAGAGACTGGACGGACAGTGCGCCCGTATTCGCGGCTGCTGCGGCCCGTGCTCTTACTGCCCGAATAAAAGGAAAGGCTGTAAGCGAGGTCACTATTGCTCTCGTACACAGTAGAACTCCAATAGAGGCCGTAAGAGCCCACATTGGTGCTCGAAGTACCATAGCGGTAGCCAGCGACAGGAAGGAAAATCCAATTGTTATTCTTAGCAGTTATTTTGTATCCGTTCACTCCATTGATTGTGTTCCACTCCCATTCGCATTCATTCTTAAGTTCTTTCAATTCAGCAATTGTCGGCATTCTCCACTTTTCTCCCCAGTTTACAGTAGCTGCATCATCTAACGATTCCAAAACAAACACATAATCCAAACTTTTACCATATTTATTAATGGTTTCATAGCGACCGTTGCACCACATATAAGTTTTCCAACTATAATCTTCTTTAGGTTCG
>DCIP01000129.1 GCA_002317115.1 Candidatus Scybalocola fimicaballi | reverse complement strand
AATGTCGAATTAAAGCGTGATATCTACGGTGAGGTGGAGTTTTATTTTGGAAATACCGATCCGGGTGTAGGAAAAAGATTGAAGGCGAGAGTTGATCTTACAGCAGGAAACAAAATTGATAAGTGGGTGGCAGGAACCAAGTATACTTATACTGTCGGAATGTATGAGTATCAGGTGAATGTCAATATAGATGTTGCCGACTGGGATAAACATGAATATGAGGGAGAGTTGAAATGAAAAAATTGAAATATATATACACGCTATTGATAGCAATGCTATTGGGAATCGTTTCTTTTGCTTGCTCCGACGATGAAGAAATGGAGCAGGATAAAAAAGAGAACGACGCTACAGATGTGCGTAGTGGTAGATTTGTCACTACTACAATCACTGTTTCTGCTGCAGCCCCAGCGTTGTCTGTCGGCCTAGAGGGGACTCGAGCCGGAAATGACCAGGCCAATATAGATCACGACCAGACAGAGAATGGCGGACGTTTTCAGAATATTGTTGTGGTTGTAACCAATGACAAGGATTCTGTATATGCTATCCATTGCAACAAATGGTATGGAGACCGTCCGACGTCGACAGGAGTGAAACAGTATGAAGTAATATTTCCAGATGTGCAGATATATACAACCGACGGAAAAAAAGCTAAGGTTTATGCTTTTGGAAATGTGGATATGGATAGATGGAATACGATAAATGGATATACAGTAGAGGCTACAAGGAAAAAGATTGGAGATTATGCTGAGATAAATAATTTGATAAAGGCGACGCTTAGTGTCGATGACGCAGATCTTTATAGTCTTAGTTTTGTGCCTGAATCTGGAAACTATAAGGTTGGTGGCGATAAAGTGACTAAAAAATGCACGGGAATGCCCGTAAATGGCACGGCAGATGCAGAGGTAAAGAAGGGTGCCACAAAATTTTCAGTTCACATGAGACGTGTCTGTGCCCGTCTTGAGGTGACATTCAGAAACTTTACGGGACAATATAAAGATTATGAATCAAAGGAAAATTTGCCAAATAATGTCTATGTGGATGAGTTTGTCATAAAGAAAATTCTTGCAAAAAGCACCAACTATTTTCATGATAGTGTGGCAAAAGGGAATAATTACACTCCTTCAGAGACAGGCACTGTAAATTTCAATATTTTAGAGGCATTAGGAGGATCGAAGATAAATGATCATGTTATCAACAAGATAGAGAATGGAGATGACCTTGTTGTCTCTATGTATGTGTTTGAGAATAATAAAGGTACAGGAGATGCTTACACATACGATTTGAAAGTTGACAGAGGAAAAAATTTGGGATTAAAGACGACCGTCATCGATACTGCAAATGCATACGTGATTTGGAATAATGAGAAATTGTATTCGATTGCTTATGATGGCACGAAGATATGTACGTCAAGTAAGCAGGAATCTAATGCCGAAATACCTTATGCTGATCAAGTATTCTGGAAGTTGGAAGATCCTATATGTAAAACAAAACTTGCAGGAGAAAAGGTATATATGCTTCGTCATTTTCAAATAAACATTGACAATGATATGTATGTTGATAATGGAGAAGTGTATTTTCAGCAACAGACGGCTCCTAGCTGGGATTGGGATTATGCTTATGAAGATATTGACGGATCTCCGGTTGCCAATACTCCTGAAACTAAAAATAATAGAGGAACTATCACAAAACATAACAATATTCAATATGTTCATTTTAAGCTTGATAATCCCAGTGCTATAGAGTCGAAATATACAATGAATCTTATGAAGACTCACGATCAAGAAAAGGATTATTGGGAGTCTATTTGGGCTTTATTAGTTACTTTTTATAGATATAATCTGTTGACAATTAGCGATGAAGGTGTTCTGTCAAAGCAGAGAAGTCAGATTCAAACATCTGGTCGTCTTGGCAACTACGATTGGACCCTATATGCCAAATATATTATCAAGAAAGGTAATAAATTTGGAGAAGGTAAAGATGAGACTGTAACACAATATCCAAAAATCACACGAAACAGTAGCTATTCCATGGATTTCTCCGTGATGCCAAACTACGAAAAGAGGCAGGAATTGCTTGTGAATTGTGTGAGAGATCAGAAGACGATCTCTTGGGAGTCGGTGGATAAATAAAAATTATAAATGCTGAATGCCAAATGCAAGATTGGCAAGCATGTATTCGTAAATTTAGAATAATGAAGCGTTTATTATACATACTAAATACACTAATGGCGGTATTCTTCTTCGCGTCGTGTGAAGAGGATAACGTCTTGCTGCCAGCAGATAACGAACCTTGCTACACCATTTTGGTGTCGACTGATGATGCTTCTTCCACTCGTGCTGTTTATGATGAAAGTGGAGATAAAATTGTAGTAAAGTGGGAAAAAGGAGATAGAGTCAAACTCAAAAACGCAAATGGCGAGTATGACTTTATCTTTAGAAAAATGGATGGCAACAATGGCGAGTTTTTCCATTATGGAGAGATTCCAGACTCTGCTTCATGGACGGGTACCGTCTCTTATGGAAATCCGTTGGATGAAAATTTGTATGTTCAGACTCAAGAGAAAAATAATAAATGCTGTGAGTATTTGGTAGGAGAGGCAAAAAATATCAAGTTGCAAAAAAATAGCAAGCCTACAGTTCCTCTTTTGCCAGCTAAATTGGGTAATCAAGACATGAGTCTGCTTCATATCCAGACCACGTCGCCAGGAATGTTCATCGGAACTTCACAGTTGAAGATAAAGGGATTGGACAAGGCGGATAAAAACAAAGAGTATTTGGTCAATTTAGGATCAAATCCGAGATATGTGTTTGCGGATCAAGGAGACAGATTAGATATTTATGTTGCTGTGCCTGCTGGTTTCTCAATCAATAATAATCAAAGAATTGAGTTTTATTTTTATTCTTATAATGAAGAGACTGGTACATCAGAAGGTGGTGAAGAATACCGCTACAACATGAAATGTACAAGAAACATATCGGTCAGTAAAAATGAAGTGCTCAAGATGCCGTTGCCAGACAGAGCAAAGAGTATTCTTCATATCACGGGAAAAGCACCTGCAGAAATACCTGCAAATTCAATGTTGGTAGTTGAGGGCTGGAAACAAGAGGCAAAAGAGGTCTTCCCGTTGAAGGTAGATAAGGACGGAAATATTGACATGTATGTCACTATGCCAGATTTGGCCAAGATCACAAATGAGACAAATCTAAGAATCTATATCTATGCTTATGATAATGTGACTGGCAAGTGGGAGACAGGAGATGAATACCACTACTATTTTGATTATCCAGGAGCAAGCAGTAGTGCTATTGTGAATATTCAGTTGCCAGACCAGCCAACACACTCAGCCATCCAGCTGGGAGTGAGTGTGAAGTGGGCATCCATGAATATCGGAGCGACGTCGGACCAGCCAGGAAAGGCGAGCTATGGAAGTTATTTCCCTTGGGGTGCTGTGGAAGAAGATTATCAAATAGGTTGGAATAATAGTAGTGTCACTTATTTTGCGAATAAGGGGGTAAATGACATCGCTGATTTCTTCCCTTATGATCGAAACAGTGTGAACGGATTCCAAGGCTTATACAAGGAATATCAGGGAAGAAAATACGGAGATGCTGCCACATATCATTGGGGAGACGGATGGGTCACTCCTAACTTGATTCAGATGCGTGAGCTTTTTGATCTGATAGTTGCTTCAAGAGACAGAGGAAAGCAATTCACAGATTGGATAAGTTGGAAAAAAGAGAATTGGAATGGAGCTCCCACTCCAAAACCAAGTGGTCAGCGACCTACCCAAAATGGATGGTGGGTTTATGGTAAGGGAAGCTATAGCGACAAGAAAATTTGGCTTCCAGCGGCAGGACATATACATAATGATAATGCTAGTCGAGATAACGCCAGCCCAGCAAGTAGTGATGGATACCTTGGCGTGTATATGACGACAATGCCAAATCCGAATAGCTATAGTGCTTCATACAATTTGTTCTTTGATGGACATAGCGGAAGTTCAAAATTGGGGGATTATGCTTATGAAGATGTCGTCTTGCCATCAAATCCGTATGAAACATTTAATGGCAAATTTGTAGGTAATTATTTTGAGTGTTGGCGACACCATAGTACGAGTGTCCGTCCGATAAGGAAACCAAATTAAATAGATAGAGAAAAGGCAGCCGCAAGGTTGCCTTTTTTGATGGGGGATGCGGAATGCTAATTTAGAATTCATCCTCATTCCATGGCACAGAGCTTATCTCTGCTGCCATATTGTTAAGCTGATTGCATTGCTGACGCGTGATTTTCCTCTTCTCCGTATGATAAGGCCACGGAGCAAGCATCAGCAGCCTACCGTCGGCACAGGCATCAAAATATTGCCCTGGCGGCTTATACTTAGGTGAAAAGCCTTTCTCAAGAATCACAATCAACGGCAGTTTGGCTTCGAGTATAGCTCGTGCGATCTCTTTCTCCCCCGTCGATATACATGGGCATACAATCACCGCCCCTTTCTTTGCCTGCTCCAAGAAATGAGCCTTCTGTCGCTCGATCAGTTTCAGATTCTCCTCCGAATCGCTCCTATGGCATTTCACCTGCATCCTCACCGGCCTGTTTAAAAGCCAGCTATTGCCGAAGATGGCGTAGGTGGTGCTGCCAATGGTCTGATTCCATACTTGCTTGAATAAATTAGGATAAAGCCTCTTAATCGCCAATCTACGCGGATTATCATCCATATAATTATTCATATTCTCCAGCTGATTTGGCCCTTTGAGAATGGAATCATTATAGCCGGGCTCAAATAAAAATCCAATTTTTGGATGCTTGGGGCTTGTGTTCAGAGGCATTGCCTCTGAACACTGGACAGGCATCCCCATAATCTTCCTCAATGCTTTATTGCATCCCATTTTGAATCCATTGAGGATTTTTCCCAAATGCGCCTCCTGCTCCCTCTTCACAAAAATCAATCCATGGATATGATCCGGCATCAGCTGGATTTTCAATGGCTCCGCGTCAGGATAATGATCGCTGATCTCAAACCAGCATCGCTCCACCTCAGCCCCTAATTCGCTTGCCTCGACGTGGGCATCGCTGGCATCTTGTGTCTTCCACAAGAGATCACCAAGCAATGGCTGTCTGCCTTCCACACACATCGTGATCATATAGATGCTGCGTCCGTAATAATTATGATTTTTCATTCGACGGTGCATATTATGCTTCGTCTCGTATCTCCATCCGATACCTTTAATCCATACTGGCTTCTCTTTTTTCTTGTCGTCTGTCATCTAATACCTAATTATATTTGAAACTTCTGTTACAATCACATTGCGGATATTGAGCTTTTCAATTCCGCATTTCTAATCCTTCATTCAGCCATGGCATCCTACCATCGCGTCGTTTTCGTTTTCGTTTTCGTTATTTCATCGAGTATTTCTCAAGGATTTCCGCATTCCACTTCTTTCTCTCGTCGTCGAAGATCCATCCCCACTTATTGAAATATTTTACCATATTCTTCATGTGGATTAGGAGCATCTTATTGCTCTTGTACGACGCCGCGCAATGCTTGTGAGTCACCACAGCGCCTGGCCAGAACATTGTGCGGTACTGCTTGTGCATACGGCGGGTGATGTCGATATCCTCAGGGTAAAGGAAGAATCTCTCGTCGAACATTCCTACTGATTCAAAGCATTTCACGCGGAAGAACATGAAGCAACCGTGGTGGTATGGGATGTTCATCTCGCTCTTGTGGTCGTTGAATTTCAATAGGTATTTATAGTTCATCTTCTCTCCCCAGCAATCAGGAAGGAAGCGACGGAATATCAAATTGACTGGGGTAGGGAGCATACGCACAGTGTACTGCTGCTCACCGTTGGGATAAAGCACGTTGGGCTGCACCATCGCAACGTCTTCATTCTCAGTCATGTATTTGGTGATTGCCGGAATGACGCCTGGGTTAAAGTAGACGTCGGCATTGATTACAAGGTGGTAGTCGGCTCCAGAGGCGATCGCTTTTCTGATGGCTGCGTTATGGCCTCCACCGTAGCCGAGGTTTTTGCCGTTGAAGAAATATTCCACGTTCGAAAATGACTCGCAGAACTGACGTAGGTCGTCGGAAGGAGAGTTGTCAGAAATGTACACATGATCAATGCCGTCTGCCAACATTGAATCTATGCACTTCTGCAATTCCTCGTGTTCAGTTATGTAAGTTACAATCGATGCTGTAATTCTCATTTCCTTCTTCTGCAATGTACGGAATCAATTAATTATTTCCTTTTATGTAAAATCACACGAATATTCGTATGTTTCTGCGTGATTCGTACTTTTTGCGAGTCGCAAATTTAGTATAAATTTCCGAATTTTCCGACACTTTTGTATAAAACTACAAAGACAATTGGAATTTTCTGTCGACGAAAGTGTAGTCCAGCACTCCGAAACGGACAAGTTTGGCTATAAGTTTCTGCACATCACGTCGGTCGATGTTATGAGTTTTGGCGAATTTATTGACTGAAAAACAACCTGTTTCGATATCTTTGAGGAGATCTTTCTCGGTGTCTGTAAACTCAATTGTGACGCCGTATTGCATGCCTCCCTGCTGCCACATCTCAAGATGAATTGCTGTGGCCTGGATATTTTCGTCGTCGATTCTGACGTAGGCCCACTTTCGATTTTCCTCGTCGAGAGCATAGATAGGTTTGTTTTCCGACTCGGGGATTGTCACCTCCAGCACCGTCTTACCGTCGACTTTATGCGGAGTGATCGAGAATTCGGGGTGGGGAGAGCAGTAGACATTGGCTGCCGCTTCCGCCATGTAAGCCTCCTCCTCAGAACTGATGCCCGACACCTTGCCGTTGTCTTTCACGCCGATGAGCAGGCGTCCACCTTCAGTGTTGGCGAATGCAGAGAAACTTTTGGCTATCTTTCTCGCGTCGGAAATCTCAAATTTGAAGTCCTGGTTGACATGCTCTCCCTCCTCAATCAACGAATGTATATAGTCTGCAGAATCTTGCGGTTTCATCTAATGTCTTATTAAATCAATACAAAATTAGGCAAAACAGCTGATTTTTACATTTTAATTCATATTTTTGTATAAAAGCATCCTAAAATCGGAGAGTTATGGCAGTGCCTAAAAACAAAACATTAGTTCGAGACCGACGTGTGGTTGTGAATTTGAATGAGAAGGAGTACGAAGCTCTTTCCCAGTATTGCCGTAAACATAAAATCCAAAAGTCAGATTTTGTCCGACGCATCGTCTTCCAGGAGATTATGGCTAAACAGTATGCTGAATC
>DCIP01000036.1 GCA_002317115.1 Candidatus Scybalocola fimicaballi | reverse complement strand
TCACCCTCTCTTGGGGAGCTTGTTTCATGTCTTTGTTTTCGTTTGGAGTAGCGTTCCTTCCCGAAAGCGAGTGCAAAAGTATAGCAGATTTCGGTTCTGCGCAAGCGTTTCGGGAATTATTTTTCAGAAATGTTTGTAATTCGCTGATTATGCGGAAAATAAATTTTAAAGGTTTTTAACACTAAAATGCCACATGTTGCGGAATTTGGCAAAAATTTGAGGTGGCGTGTCAACGTTAACGTCATCGTCATCGTTTTTTTACACGAATTATGGAAATTTATGAATATTGATGTTCATAAAAAAACAAAAAAAAGACGCAAGTATATACCCGCGTCTCTATATAAATCACACTTAAATAGCAATTATTTTCCTATCATTGACTTAACTGCGTCAAATATTTCCGGCCATGACATCAACTGCTTGTCTACACCATTCTGATTCAATACGTACATCAATGCTCCGAAACCTACAGCAAACAATATCACTAGGAAATATTTCACTCCTGGTTTTAATCTTGCACTCATAATCTAAGCTTTAATCAGTTAATAATTAAAAATATCTGCGCTCCGAAGAAGACTCAGACGATGTTGTTTTTACACCCTCTGGCTCTGGTCCTTCCGAAAATACAGCATCAGATGCCGATGTTCCAAACTTAGAGGATGAAGCAGACTCTTTCTTAGATGAACTGAACAATCCATCGATTCCGTACGCCTCGTAACGCTTCAACAACTCATCCGCACGAGCTGAAGCAACCGCATTATCCACATTGATCTGACTCAATACTCCACCTGTCTCCTCAATGACTGTTGTCATCTCTCCAAGACGCTGAGAAATATCATCAGCCATATAATCCATAGCACGTGTGAATGTTTCCATCTGATCAGGGTCTCCCTTCAAAATAGACATCATTGAAGAAAATGCCTTATGTTGCTCCTTGATTGAACGATACTCGTCCTCACGCTCCTTAACCTCATTCTCTGTATCCTCGACTGTTAGGTCGGCAGCACGTTTCAACTGCTGAAGGATCGCATACCATTTCTTTGACTCCTCCAAACGTGCAGTACGACGCTCAATTGCCTCTTTCAAACGAACAATCTGTCGTTCAGCCACTTGCGCACTACCCTTGTCTCCCTGTTTGTTGTAAACTTCAAGGCGACGGAAGTTCGTCATCAACTCTTCCTTCTTGGCTGCAAGTTCCTTCTCCGACTGCATCATCAAGCCACGCATAGTGCCCATGTGCTTCTGGATCTCCTGGATCTTATTTTTCATCTCAAGGATCTTCTTGCGCACAATTGCAATAGGATCAATTTCGATAATAAGACCAGTTAGCTTTCTCATCAACATAAAATATGCGTTTGAGCATAGCTCCTGAAACTTCTTATTTGTCAACAAAAATCCAATTCCTGCAATCACTCCGACTAAAGCAGCCAACGTGATGACGTTTGACGCCAATGTGATTAGGAATGGCAATACCTGATATAACAGCATTAGTCCGCCGACAGCGGCAACTCCCGCTACAATCTTTCCTAAAGTACCACCTGGCTTCTCCCAAGGAGATACCTTATTTTCGCCACTAACTGGTGGCAGATTATTAAATTCCATATTGTTATTTATTTTTTATTCTGTCAGTGCATCTTCAATTTTTGCTCCGTCCATTCTCAATTTTCCGATCATAAAGTCGACGGTAGCATTAAATTCTTTCTTCTTCTTCTCACAATCACTCTTCACAGCAGTCAACTGTCCTTCCTGCTCTTGCGAGAATTGCTTCAACTTTGCCAGTTTATCTTCCAATTCAACTATCTCATTTTTAGCTTTTGCAATGGCATCCTCACGAGCGACAACCTGCTCCTGCCAAAGTTTGTTAAACTGACTGACTCCGTTGGCTCTCTCATCTTCAATATACTGAATATAAGTGAGAATACTCTGTAAAATCTGTTTCTTTGACAGAGTCGGAGCCGCAGCTTTCAGCGACGCGAAGCTAACCGAGAAACGTGTTTTCTCATCCGGAATAGTCTTGACAAGCACATCATCGTTAGCTGCCTTTTTTAACTCTAAATAATCCGGACCAGGAATATTCTTTTCATCAAGCATCGCAATAATATTGTCAAGAACAACCTCGTCAATCTGCGAATCATCTAAATTGCTATCATTTGTCTTGAATTCAGATCCAGTAGACACTGGCTTTGGAGCTGCGGTCTCTTTTACTGGGGCTGGCTCTACAGGAGCTGCCTTAGGTGCAGATTTTGGTTCTTCTCGTTTAATTGGACGTCCTTTATCGTCGACCTCCTCAAACAACAAATTTTTTATTCCTTTAAAAAGTCCCATATCACTTATTCTAATGATAATACGAAAATCGCATTATATCTAAAAATTTCTCAAAAGTACATATTTAGGCAAAATTGGCAAAAATTTAACTTACGATTTTTCAAAGTGCAGCGTCGAATTTAACTTTTTTATACAAAATAGCGAAAACGATAACGATAAGCAACGACAAGAAAGGGCAAGAGATTGCTCCCCTGCCCTTCTATCTTCTATATATTCTCCGTGCGACGTGGATTTACACATCTTCTCCAATTAATGGTGGAATAGACGGATTCCTGTGAATGTCATTGTGATACCAAGACGGTCACAGCACTCGATAACATTGTCATCACGCACTGAACCACCAGGCTGTGCAATAAACTTAACACCACTCTTGTTTGCTCTCTCTATGTTGTCTCCGAACGGGAAGAATGCGTCTGAACCAAGAGCAACGTCAGTCATTGTGTCCAACCATGCACGCTTCTCCTCACGTGTGATAGGCTCTGGCTTCTCTGTAAAGAAGTTTTCCCATACACCGTCAGCAAGGACATCCATATAATCGTCAGAAATGTAAACGTCGATTGTATTGTCACGATCAGCACGCTTGATACCTGGCTTGAATGGAAGTGCCATCACCTTTGGATTCTGGCGAAGGTACCAGATATCTGCCTTATTACCAGCCAAACGAGTACAGTGGATACGGCTCTGCTGACCGGCACCAATACCGATAGCCTGTCCATCTTTAGCATAGCAAACTGAGTTAGACTGAGTGTACTTAAGTGTGATAAGTGCGATCAAAAGGTCACGCTTAGCTGACTCAGGGAATGACTTCAACTTTGTAGGGAACTCCTTGAACAAAGACTCGTCAATCTTCAACTCGTTTCTTCCCTGCTCGAAAGTAACACCAAACACCTGCTTTCTCTCGATTGGATTTGGGCGATAGTTAGTGTCCATCTTGATGATACAGTATGTACCCTTACGCTTTGCCTTCAAGATCTCAAGAGCCTCAGGGTCATAACCTGGAGCGATAACACCGTCGCTCACCTCACGAGAAATCAAATCTGCAGTCTGCTTGTCACAAACATCTGACAATGCGATAAAGTCACCGAAAGAAGACATACGGTCTGCACCACGAGCACGTGCGTATGCTGTAGCCAATGGACTAAGCTCCTTATCATCTACGAAATAGATCTTCTTCAAAGTGTCCGACATCGGCACCGCAACTGCCGCACCTGCAGGACTTACGTGTTTGAACGATGCTGCAGCAGGAAGACCAGTAGCAGCCTTTAGTTCAGTAACAAGCTGCCAAGAGTTGAAAGCGTCTAGAAGGTTGATATAACCTGGACGGCCACACAACACCTCGATTGGCAACTCACCCTCCTCCATAAAAATACGGGAAGGCTTCTGGTTGGGATTACAACCATATTTCAATTCCATTTCTTTCATTAGGAAAGTATTTTAAATTTGATTGCAAAGATAGAAATAAATGCGAAATTTTTAATATAAAATTGGAAATTAGTAAAGACGATTACTGTATAATCAAAAAAAGAGCAACAAGTGTAACATACTCATTGCTCCTTATATCTCATCACGGTTCACTTTTAGCAATACCGTTTTTTAGAATTTTGAAATCAAATAATACGAAAATAGCAGACATCGCACAATTCCGAATGCCACAAGAAAATAAAATATAGTCAACGCCATATACAACCATCTATTGCCATTCATCTTGGGCAGCGCTAGTTTCCATATAGCGTAGGACATCAAAAGAACCACTCCGATTACAACAATGATCATAAAAATTCCAATTGCCGCAATAATATACTTATTTTCCATAGACAATTCCCAAAGAATATTTAACAAAAAAAGGAGTCCTTCATTGAACTCCTTATTGCGGTATGGACGGGACTCGAACCCGCGACCCCATGCGTGACAGGCATGTATTCTAACCAGCTGAACTACCACACCATCGTGCTCTCATTTCCTAATTGCGAGTGCAAAGGTAATGCATTTTTTTATATCTGCAAATATTTTCTCTGTTTTTTTGATTATTTTTCATTTTATCTGACCTTGAGGATCATTTTCAAATATCTAATAAGAACATTTATACCCAATTCAAGTTGATATAATAAGGCACAACCATATTTAACTTTTATTAACAACTGGCAATTTCAAATGCACTAAAACATCCAAAATAGTTGCCATTTTGTACGAAACACTCAAAAATTCTATATTTTTCTATTCAATTTATCTTGCATTATTAAAAAAAGATGTATATTTGCACTAAAGGAATTAAAACAAGAAGGATTTAATACTGTTGCCAAATTTAATATTGTAGTCGCTTATTTCTTTGGAACTACAGAAATACAAGCAATAATGCTTAGTTTGTATATTAAATCCCGACACCGGTACTATTTATTTAGTTTATTCCAACGGTAAAAATTGCATTAATCTTTCAAGTTTATATAACTATGATGGTTCATTTTCCTTAGTCAATCTTCTTAACAGAAGAAAGAAACTGAACCGGGAAAGATTCAAACTCAAAGGACTAAACAATAACATTCATAGAAGTCACTTCGTCGCGACGACGAGGTGCCTTCGCTTTTTAAACGGTCACCTTTCGCCGATCGTGCAAACAATCTTCTTTCTGATGCGGTCTCCGGCTTCAGCGACAGCCTCAAACACCAACACGTAAATTCCCGTAGGCAACAAGTTTCCATTGCCGTCCATACCATTCCATCTCCACTCTCCTTCCCTATCCATCAACTGATAATCATAAACCGTACAGATTGGGTTGCCATACCTGTCGAAGCAAAGCAATGTGCCTTTGATATTCGGCTTTGAAAACGAATATTCAATTATGATTTCAGGAAAATCCGACGTAATGAAACTTTGGGCGCAATTGATTTCTTCCGTTTTTGCCGACGACGCGGAATTTTTTGCCCCCGGTGTTGCTCCTCCACTCTCATCGGACGCTGACGCCCACTCGTCTGCAACGAATAACACTCGTTCCAAACTTCTGCCTTTATCCTGATTAGAAAACTGGCTATGCATCTTAGGATCGTAGGCAAACTCATCCATCACATTTTCCTTCTTGTCGAGCAACACAACATTTGCACCGTCATTGCTCAATGTTGGCATCTTTGGCAAAGTGAATTTAACCGCGTCGTCGCCACAGTCAAACTTGGCACAAACATTCTCCACATCTCTACTAATTATAATATATGAATACGGAGGAATCGCATCATTCACGTCGACAGATAAAGGGGTGATATAATTGAGATTGCCATTTGCTTTTCTTGTGGCAATCAACAATGATTTGGCAGAAATCCATTTATCACTATTATTATATAGTTCCACGAACTCGCTTCCGTCCGTCGGCACATCAAAAAGTACCTCATTCAAAATCACATCGCCTTTCTTCGCTTCTTCTGAAAAATATATTTTCAATGTGGTATCTGTCGAACAATTATCACGTATATCGCAAGCTGAAATAGAAAGATTGTATTCGCCAGACAATCCCGTCGAATTATATTTGAAATGCGTTTTCTTTTCATCACTTCCCAAATATTCAAAATCTTGATTCGCTTCGACGCTAACGGATTCCTGCTTTATCTTTTCGTTCCAAACGATAGAGATAACCGAATCATTTCGTTCAATTTCAGACACATACGGAGGATCATAATCCACAAAATCAGTAGAGATAGAAATCGAATCAAAGGCGAAATGAGTTGTGCGAGTCTTTGTAAAATGTGGATTAAGAATAAAATACGACGACGTTTCAATATCCCCGTCGTTGGCAGTAAAGTCGACGACGTAATCTTCGTCATCATTGATTTTACTCATCACTTTCCAGTTGCCCACACTATCCGTATGCACCACAATATCATAATTCACCGTGCTGAAATTCAGTCTTTTCTTAGCAGATGCACCCAACTTTTTCTGCGTCCCATTTAATGATTTCCACAACGCAATCTCATCATTAGATTTTCCAAGCAACAGATAATAGCCGGAAAGAGTGGAATCAGCGACGTCGGCAGAAGACGAAGCAAGATAAACAGCGAGATAATTGGAAGAAGTAGGATTAAGATCAATGCTACCGCACAAACGCCATGTAGCAGAGATAATAGCATCTGATTTGGTTGAAATCGACGCGGATGATTGCGTCTTCTCGGCATTAAGCCTCAACGATTGATTTTCAACTTTGAAAGATGTACTGTCGCCCGACCAAACATTTTTCCATTCCGCATCTGTAAAATGCATGACAAAACAATAAATTAAACCAATAAATAACTTCATATTATACAATTTTTACTAATTTTGCACCCCAAAAGGCTAATCCGCCTACAAAAGTAAGAAAAATTTTAATAAAACAATAAAAAATGAAAGTAGCAA
>DCIP01000147.1:841-3607 GCA_002317115.1 Candidatus Scybalocola fimicaballi | reverse complement strand
TTTGAGTTTTGGCCCGGTGGTTCAGTTGGTTAGAATGCCGCCCTGTCACGGCGGAGGTCACGAGTTCGAGTCTCGTCCGGGTCGCCAAATGCCTCGGTAGCTCAGTTGGTAGAGCAAAGGACTGAAAATCCTTGTGTCCGCAGTTCGATTCTGCGCTGAGGCACCATTTTTTATGCGGAAATAGCTCAGTGGTAGAGCACAACCTTGCCAAGGTTGGGGTCGCGAGTTCGAGCCTCGTTTTCCGCTCCACTTTAGGCGACATAGCCAAGCGGTAAGGCAGAGGTCTGCAAAATCTCTATCCCCAGTTCGATTCTGGGTGTCGCCTCCATATTTTCTGCCGCGGTGGCGGAACTGGCAGACGCAAGGGACTTAAAATCCCTCGGATAGAAATATCCGTACCGGTTCGATTCCGGTCCGCGGCACCAAATATTGTTTAAGATAGGTTCAAGCGTTGCTTGGACTTTTTTGTTGTCTAAAATAGAGATGTATATAAAAAATACATTTTTTAGTAGCAGATTATTTGAGCATGTGCTATAATACACCAACATGGATAAGAATCTAATCAGTTCATTTCCAGTTAATGTTGTACTGGTGGGTGTGACTAAGAATCACCCGGCTTCAATCATCGTTGAGGCGGCTAAGAATGGAATTAGTCATATTGCTGAAAACAGGGTTCAGGAAGCCAAGCATAAGTATGATGAGATTGGCAAATGTGGTTTGGTTTGGCATTTGATAGGGCATTTGCAGACTAATAAAGCCAGGACTGCTGTGGACATTTTTGACATTATTGAATCTGTGGACAGCTTGCACCTGATTGAAGTGTTGAATGAGGAAGCAGCACGAATCGGTAAGGTTCAAGATATTCTGTTGCAGTTGAATCTTACTCATGAGACGCAGAAAACAGGTTTCAATGAACAGGATTACCAAGAGGTATTGCAGGTATTGCCGAGGTTTAGTAATCTGAGACTACGTGGACTGATGGTGATAGCCAAAGATACGGAAAATATTGAGGAAACAAGACCTGTATTTCGGCAGGCAAAGGAAATGTTTTCGCAGTTGCAGCAAAAATATCCCGTTGACATTTTGAGTATGGGGATGACTAACGATTACAAGATTGCCATAGAGGAAGGGGCTACAGAAGTTCGCTTGGGTAGAGCCCTTTTTGGCGAAAGAGATTATTCTGTTAGGTATTGATGAGGTGACAAAATGAGTCTATTTGATAAGATGATTGAAAAAATTGGACTGGGATATGAAGAGTACGACGAGGAGGAAAGCGTTGAAGAACAGGAAGGATCCAGGGAAGGAGATTTTAGAAAAAACGCTCCTACAAGAGTGAATGAGGACGAGAGCATTCCTCCCGAGTTCATGCAACATTTACAGAAAAAACAAGTACCGACTGAAAGTAACCTCGACGAAGTAACTATGTCATTGAAGCAGAACGAGGTTAAGAAGGTCAAAGAGAAGAGAAATAGTTTTTTTGGCGAAAAAAAGGACAAAGAGAACGTAAGCGCAGTCAGTGCTTTGGCCAAAGCAATGCATGTTTTGATTGTTACTCCCAAGGATTTTGATGATTCACAAAAAATTGCTGATTACATTAGAAACGACAGGTCGGTGATCATTAATTGTGAAAGGATCGATGAAGTTGTAACATCCCGCATTAAAGATTTTATTTGTGGTGTGGTGTATGCTTTGGGCGGAACAGTGCAGAAAATTAGTGAAACAAGTATGTTTTGCGCACCAAGATCGGTGGATGTTAAGACCAAGCAGGGGTTTGTTGAAGACAATTCTGATGAGGAATAAAGTTGGACGAGGAGTTTAAGGAAATTCGCGCTACTGTAGCAGATTTAAGAATTGATGCGGTAGCAGCGGTTGGATATGGAATTAGTCGTAGCCGGATGGTTGAGGAAGTTAAAGCAAGTAATGTCTTTATTAACGGGGCTGTGGCTAAGAAACCAGCTCAGGAAGTGAGCGTTGGGGCCGAAATTAATTTCGGTAAGAGACCCAAGGTGGTACTTTACGAAGTGAATGGAACCACGAAAAAAGGTAGAATAGGTATCGTCTTAAGACGTTATTTTTGAAGGAGGAAGACATGTTAACACCAGATAAGATTAAGGGTAAAGTCTTCGAGAAAACTATGCGGGGTTATGACCCAGGTGCAGTTGACAACTTTTTAGATGAAGTTTGCAAGGAACTTGAGTATGTCTATTTGGACAATGCTAATTTGAAGCAAACTATCGAACGTGTATCAAGCAAGTTGGAGTACTATCAGCAAATGGAAACAACCATGCAGAGTACTTTGGCTGTGGCTCAGGAAACTGCTGATGAAGTGCGTGCTAACAGCATGAAACAGGCAGAGTTGATGGATAAGGAAACGCAAACGAAGTGCAAGCAAAGTTTAATGGCTGCAGAGAATGAAGCCCATCGATTGGTGGATGATGCAACTGAGCGTGCCTCTGAATTGTATTCTCAGATTAAGATTCGCACAGACAGTTTGAAAAAGGCCTGTGAAATGGAATGCCAAAGAATGCGGGATGATGCTGATGCTTATGCTGTTGAATTGCGTACATCGGTGGAAAATGAGACAAGCGCATTGAAAGCATCCACTGAGGAGATTTGCAAAAAAACTAGTGAAGATACAATTGCTGAAAGCAAGAAGATTTTGGAAAATGCAAGAGAAGAAGTACATCAGATGATGATGGATGCTAACAGTAACTATCGTAAGATTATTGCAGATGCGGAAGAGAGAAGTAATAAGCTGATTTTTGA
>DCIP01000147.1:0-771 GCA_002317115.1 Candidatus Scybalocola fimicaballi | reverse complement strand
TTGATTTCCGTAAGAATATGAAATATGTTCTGAACAGTCAAATGGAGATGTTGAGTAGTTGGGAAATGGACGAAAATAAAGAACAACAAGAGGACTCGGTTGAGTAATGATTATTCTGATTCGTCATGGTGAAGCAACTCATCATACTCAACATTTAACGGGCGGTTGGACAAATTCTGAATTGACGGAGTTTGGGATTAAGCAAATGGAGCGGACCGCCTATCATTTAAGCAGATTTTTTCAAGGTAAACTCTTGACTAGTCCGTTAAGAATATTGACGAGTGATTTAGAGAGAGCCAAACACAGTGCGGATATTGTGGCTAAGGCCTTGAACTTTTCTGGTCAGATTGAAACATTTGAGTTTTTGCGGGAAAAATGTAATGGAGAGGCGGCAAATCTCACTGAAGAGGAAGCTAAGAAAATCTATTCTAGACCGGCTCCAGGACCGCAAATTGATCATAGAAATTATCCCGGCGGAGAAACCAGACGGGAGTTCTTCCAAAGAACGGTTGATGGAATTACTAAGAATATCGACTTGATTAAGGAAAATGCCATCATCGTAAGTCATAAGGGTACCATTCAAAACATTCTTTTTCATTGGCTGGGAATGGATTTGGAAGAAGCGGTTAAGAAAAATATTTCCTTCTCTATTGATGCTGCATCCTATACGATTTTAGATTTTAATCGTTGGGGAGAGCGTTCCATAGATCGATTGAATTGTAAATAAATTTATATAAAAATACTTAATCCTCTATCAGAAAAAGATAGAGG
>DCIP01000213.1 GCA_002317115.1 Candidatus Scybalocola fimicaballi | reverse complement strand
TTCCGCTTGCTCTCAATCGTGTGCTGACTTACTCAGTGCCTGATGAGAATGCTGCCGACGTGATTGTCGGCGGTAGAGTGGTGGTGCCTGTCGGTAAGAAGAAGCTCTACACTGGTATCGTTTCGGAGGTCTTCGACGATTACGATGATGATATTGAAATCAAGGAGATTGTTTCTGTCCTCGACGTGAATCCCGTCGTCACCAAACCTCAACTTATGCTTTGGAAGTGGATCGCGGATTATTATATCTGCAGCCAGGGTGAGGTGATGAAGGCTGCTCTGCCTGCTGGTCTGAAAATGGAGAGCGAAACCCTCGTCGCTGCTAATGAGGATTTCATGGAGGATGTTGACGAGCCGCTTAAGAAGACTGAACTTGCGGTGATGGAGAATCTTTCGACGTCGAAACAGATTAGTATTGAGGATCTTAGCCGTTTGGTTAAGGTGAAGAATCTTCTTCCTACGATGCAGTCGCTTCTCGCTAAGGGTGCGATTACACTGAATGAGCAGCTGAAGGATGGCTATAAACCGAAATATGAGTCTTATGTGACTGTCTCAGATCGTCTGCTTGATAATGAGGCGATGAATAAGACTGCGGCTGAACTTGAACGTTCGCCAAAACAGCTTGAACTTCTGCTCAAATTCCTTTCAATGTCGAGTTTTTATGTGAAAGGTGAGCGAAAGGAGGTCTCTAAAAAGGATCTTCTTGCTAAAGCCGACGCTTCTCCAGCCGTCTTACAGGGGTTGGTCAAGAAGGATATTTTCCGCATCTACGATAAGGAGGTCGGCAGAATCGACAATAGCAAATATGCAAATGTGGTGGATCGCTATCCGCTTACAGATGCTCAAAATAAGGCTTACGACGAGATTGTCTCTAATTTCCAGCAGAAAGATGTGGTTTTGCTTCATGGCGTCACTTCTTGTGGAAAGACGGAGATTTATATCAAACTGATTGACGAGGCTTTAGCTAGCGGGAAACAGGCTCTGTTCCTGCTTCCTGAGATTGCTTTGACTACGCAGTTGACTACTCGTCTTCGTCGTGTGTTTGGCGAGCAACTTGGTATCTATCATTCTAAATTCTCTGATAACGAGAGAGTTGAGGTTTGGCAGAATATGTTGTCGCCTGAGAAGGAATATAAGGTGGTTTTGGGTGTACGCTCGTCGATTTTCCTTCCATTCCGTAATCTTGGAATTGTGATTGTCGACGAGGAGCATGAGAACACCTATAAACAATATGATCCAGCTCCACGTTATCATGCCCGTAATGCGGCGATGGTGCTTGCCAAGATGCATGGGGCAAAGGTGTTGCTTGGCTCAGCCACACCGTCGATTGAGAGTTATTACCACGCCACACAAAGCAAAAAATATGGTTTTGTGGAACTGTTGACTCGTTTCGCTGATATTCAACTGCCTGAGATAAAGGTTGTCGACGTGAAGACAGAGCGTCTTCATAAGACTATGACAGGAATGTTCAGTAAACAGTTGATTGATGAGATGACGCGTGCGATTTCAAACCATGAGCAGATAATCCTGTTCCAAAACCGACGTGGATATTCTCCGTTTATTGAATGCAGAAGTTGTGCCTACGTCCCACGTTGCAAATACTGTGATGTGAGTCTGACTCTCCATCGCAACGATGATTCTCTCGTCTGCCATTATTGTGGCTATACAATCCCTGTGCCGCAGTTTTGTCCGTCGTGTGGCAATCCTACGTTGAGCAGCCGTGGATTCGGTACGGAGAAGGCGGAAGAGGAGATCACGAAGATTTTTCCGTCGGCTAAAGTGGCACGTCTGGATTTGGATGTCGCCAAGTCACGCAAGAGTTACGAATCGATTATCTCGGATTTCGAACGAGGCAAAACAGATATTCTTGTCGGCACACAGATGATTTCCAAAGGTTTGGACTTCGAGAAGGTTAGGGTAGTGGGTATTTTGAGCGCGGATCAGATGCTTCATTATCCGGATTTCCGTTCACATGAGCGAGCATTCCAGTTGATCTCACAGGTGGGTGGACGAGCAGGAAGACATGGCAGACGTGGACTTGTGGTGCTTCAGACGACAGATGTTAAGCATCCGGTGATTGATCAGGTTTGTCAAAATTCGTATAGAAACATGTATTTGTCTCAGCTGAATGAGCGTACAGCCTTCCGTTATCCGCCATTCTACCGTTTGATTAATCTTATGGTGAAGGGCAAGGACGAAGCAAAGACAGATGCCGCTGCGTATGATTTGGCTAACGTGTTGAGATCACATTTCGGCCAGTTTGTCTATGGTCCGGATCTACCGGTGGTGACGAGAATCCAGACGCTTCATATCCGTAAGATAATGATTAAATTGGATGCGAATAGCAACGTCGCACCGTCGAAAATAATTATGAAACAATGTGTTGACAATCTGCTGCTTCATCATAAAGGTGTGTTTGTGCAGATTGATGTTGACCCAATGTAATTTGAATTATGCCAAAAGAGTATAGACTTACAGATTTTCTGCCTACTACGAAGAAAGAGACAGATTTGAGAGGATGGGACGAGGTTGATGTCGTCTTGTTCTCTGGCGACGCGTATGTTGACCATCCTTCGTTTGCGGGAGCCGTGGTCGGCAGATGTTTGGAGTCGTACGGATTACGTGTGGCGCTTGTGCCTCAACCAGATTGGCATGGCGACTACCGTGATTTTAAGAAGTTTGGCAAACCACGAATGTTTTTCGCTGTCTCATCCGGCTGTATGGATTCGATGGTGAATCATTATACTGCAGGATTGAGAAAACGTAGTGACGATGCCTATTCTCCTGATGGAAAGGCTGGTTTTCGTCCGGATCGTTGCACCACCGTCTACACAAAGATATTGAAGGAACTCTATCCTGATGTGCCGGTAGTGATTGGAGGATTGGAGGCGAGTCTCCGTCGTCTTACCCATTATGATTATTGGGACGACACTTTGATGCCGACAATTTTGGCTACATGTGGGGCTGATTTGCTTATTTATGGAATGGGCGAATTGCCTTTGAAAGAGATTGCGACGCGATGCAAGAACGGCGAAAGCATTTTTGATATGCACGACGTGCCTCAAACTTCCTATATCGTCACTGGAAATAAGATTCCTGATTTCGACGGGGAGACATTTGAACTTTTCCCTCATCTTGAGTGTTGCAAAGACAAGATGAAGCAGGCTAAGAATTTCCGTGTGATTGAAGAGGAGAGTAATAAGATGGTAGCTCAACGATTGGTTCAACGTATTGATAAAGACCATATTACTGTTGTCAATCCACCATTCCCAGTGATGGAATCGAAAGATTTGGACGCATCGTTTGACCTTCCATACACTCGTTTGCCTCATCCAAAATATAAAGGCAAACGAATTCCAGCCTACGATATGATCAAGTTCAGTATCAATATCCACAGAGGCTGTTTCGGTGGTTGCTCGTTCTGTGCTATCAGCGCTCACCAAGGCAAACATATCACTTCACGTAGCAAGGAGAGCATCATGAGAGAGGTGAAGGAGGTTTGCGAGCATCCTGAATTCAAGGGTTATTTGTCGGATTTGGGTGGACCAAGCGCGAATATGTATGGAATGCGTGGACGCAATCAGGAGCTTTGTAAGAAGTGTAAGAGACCAAGTTGCGCATTCCCTAAGGTTTGCCCGAACATGAACACTGACCATTCTGACTTGATTGCTCTATATAAAGAGGTTGACAAACTGCATAAAATCAAGAAATCCTTCATTGGAAGTGGAGTCCGTTATGATTTGTTGCTTCACGAGGATAAAGATCCGAAAGCCAACGCAAGCCATGCTGCATATACAGAGGAGTTGATTGTCAACCATGTAAGCGGACGATTGAAGGTGGCTCCAGAGCATACTGAGGATGCAGTGCTAAATATGATTCGTAAACCAAGTTTCACGCAGTTTGAGAAATTCAAGAAAGAGTTTGATAGGATTTGTGGAAAAGCCGGCCTACGTCAGCAGATAATCCCATATTTTATCAGTTCTCATCCTGGATGTCATCGCGTCGACATGGCAATGCTTGCCGCACGTACCAAAGCCATGGGATTCAACTTGGAACAGGTGCAGGATTTCACTCCGACGCCGATGACCTTTGCAACGGAGATGTACTACACTGGAATTAATCCATACACGTTGGAGAAGGTTTACACTCCACGCACAAAGAAAGATAAGGAAGACCAACGCAAATTCTTCTTCTGGTATAAGAAAGAGTACAAGAATGAGATCATCCGTGATTTGAGAAGTTTGGGTAGAGCAGATATTATCAAGAAATTGTTCGGATAACATAAGTTAAATATAGTAATATGAACGTATCATTTCTTCTAAAACAATACTTTAATGGAACTGAGGATGTAACTATTGATGTTTTTGATTCTCAGACATTAAATGATGTATATCAGCAAGTGTTGAAGACATTGACTGCTCATTTTGAAATTGAAGTCAGTGTGCTTCAAGCATTAAGTTATTGTTTTTATGAGATTTTGGATAATGTTCATATCCATTCTGGAAAACCGCTTGGTACAGCAATCACGCATTTTGACTCAAGCAAAGATATTTTACGTCTTTTGGTTGCAGATGATGGCATGGGAATTCGAGAGTCTCTTGCAGAAAATGAATGTTACCGAGATGTGAGTGAAGAGGATGCATTACGTATGTGTATTCAAGATACTGTAACAGATGGAAAAGGTATGGGATTTGGTCTTTATGCCACATCACGATTGATGAAGGATATTGGAATAAGTTTTGTATTGCATTCAGGAAACCATAAACTTCTATACAAAGGTGGAGAAACTAAAATTATAAACAACGGTTTCTGGCAAGGAACTATTGTATATATGGAGATCACTACTTCACGTGAAATTGATCCAAATGAGGTTGTAGATCATCGTACAAATGCAGACGAACAATACAATGAAGCATTTGTTGAATCAGATCAATTGGAATCGTTGTGGATTAACAAAGGAACAGTCGAATTTAAGTTTTCTCAATTCGGTACGGATTTTGGCACAAGAGAAATGGGTGCTAAAATAAGAGAACAAATTCGTCCGTTGCTTGAAGCTAACGAAACAGTAGTTTTAGATTTTTCAAATGTAAATGTGGTTTCAAACTCATTTGCTGATGAATGCGTTGCTAAGCTACTTCTTGATTATACGCTGCCAGAGTTGAAAAAACTAATAACTTTCAAATCGCTGAATGAAATGGCAGAACGAAGTATTCTGGTCGCTTTGCAACGAAGAATGAAAATGCAAGGATAGTTGAGATCATCCGTGACTTGAGCAGTTTGGGTAGGGCAGATATTATCAAGAAATTGTTCGGATAAACTTGTGATAATTTAGTGACGATAAAATTGATATGATAACTGAAGAATATTCAAAATATATCTATTTGTTGAAGAATGAAATAGATGGAATAAAACGACAAAACTTTATAAGGGGAGTTGTGTTCTTTATATGCTTCGGATTTATTACGTATATTTTGTTCTTTGCTGCTTTTATTAAAGAAGATATTTTAGTTTTATTATTTTTTTATTCTCCATTCTTTCTTTTGTATTTTCTTGCGTATGGAATACGTAAGAAATTGAAATTTGTATCCCTGGAAAAATCCGACAAATATGAATTATATACAAAATGTGTAAAACTGGCAAAAGTATTTAATTGTATAGCTGAATTGAATCCATCTTGTAATACAGGTTATGCAATATTGAAGAATTATTCGAATGACAAGTATTTGTTTGAGAATATTGTTGACTCTATTGTTGACTCTAATTATAAAAAATACGGATGGGCTGGTCTTATACTTTTAGCTATGAGTAGGACAAAGGCAGACATTTCAGAGTTGGATTCTTTTGCCCGATCGGATGTCAAAGATCGTCTAAGGTTGTTGAATGGTCTATTCATTCTTGCCATTGCAGAAGATGGAATCAAACTAGATGAATGGCAGTTTCTTCTTGCTGCTATCAAACGTTTGAAATTGAATAAATTCTATACCGCAGATTATATAAAACGATTTGCACCTCTGCGTACAGAGTGGACTGCAGAGGAACAAGAAGAAATAAGAAAAGAGAATGAGAGACGTGAACAGCAGAGACGAGCATATAGAGAGTCTGAATCTTCTGACTCACAAAAACCATTACTTCACCAATACTACTTGGAATTAGGTTTGGATGACAATGCGTCTTATGAAGAAGTGCGTAAAGCATATCATGCATTGGCGATGCAGCATCATCCAGATCTACCTAAGAATGCCGACAGACAACAGGAGTGTCAGGATATGATGGTGAAGATTAATCTAGCTTACTCCAAGATTATGGACAAATAAATTCAATTTGAGAAATTGTTTGAAATGATCTTTATGAATGGCACTATTTTC
>DCIP01000233.1 GCA_002317115.1 Candidatus Scybalocola fimicaballi | reverse complement strand
CGACGCGGATTCCATAACCTGCGATTGCCCAAGCAGCGTGCTCACGTGATGAACCAGAACCCCAGTTCTTACCACCGATGATGATCTCACGCTTACCCTCTGCAGGAGTCTCGTTGAATGGAGCGACGTTCATGATGAAATCAGCAACTGGCTTGTTGTCAGCGTCGAAACGGATATCGTGCATGAAAGCATCACCATAGAACTTAGGATCACGAGTTGTGAATGCCAAGTAACGAGCTGGGATGATATTATCTGTGTTATTGTTATCAATGTTGATTGGCAAACATGTAGACTTAACTACGTTGAATGCCTTGTGTACTGACTTTGCACCGTCGTCAGCCTTAGGAGCTGTAGTCGAACCGAATGCGCAGTTAGGACAATCCTGTGGCTGAGCAGCTACAACCTTAGTTACCTCTGCAGCCTTGATTGGAGAAATCTCCATTGTACGTGGGTCTGTAACCTTACCTGTGATTGCAGAAGCAGCAACTGTAAGCGGAGAAGCCAAGATTGTGCGAGCACCAGGACCCTGACGACCTACGAAGTTACGGTTTGAAGTTGAGATTGAAAGTTTACCTGCAGGCACCTTGTCTGGGTTCATAGCCAAACATGATGAGCAAGATGGCAAACGAAGCTCGAATCCAGCCTCCTCAAGAATCTTGTCGATACCCTCCTCGATGATCTGCTGGCGAACCAACCATGAACCTGGAACCAACCAAGCCACTACGTTTGCAGCCTTCTTCTTTCCCTTAACAACTGATGCGAATGCACGGAAGTCCTCAATACGGCCGTTAGTACAAGCGCCTAAGAAACAGTAGTCAACTGGAGTACCCTCAAGTTTCTGTCCTGGCTGGAACTGCATATAGTCAAGCTGAGACTTCAACTGAGCTGCGTCAGCCTCACTCATACCATCGTATGTTGGGATAGTACCGTCGATAGCGATACCAGCACCTGGGTTAGTACCGAATGTGATACGAGGCTTGATATCCTCAGCCTTGAATGTCAACTCTTTGTCGAATACAGCGTTGTCGTCGCTCTTCAACTGCTTCCACTTTGCTACAGCAGCATCCCACTCAGCACCCTTAGGAGCGTACTCACGACCCTTTAGGTAAGCGAATGTGATTTCATCTGGAGCGATAAGTCCAGCACGTGAACCCATCTCGATAGAAAGGTTAGATAGAGTCAAACGACCCTCCATGCTCATATTGCGGATAGCTGAACCAGCGTACTCAACTGCATAACCAGTAGCACCTGATGTTGTAACCTGTGCCATAATATATAGAGCAACGTCCTTTGCTGTAACACCTGGCTGAAGCTCACCCTCGATGTTGATACGCATTGTCTTTGGCTTGCTCTGAAGGATACACTGTGAAGCAAGTACCTGGGCAACCTCTGAAGTACCGATACCCATTGCGATTGCACCTACTGCACCGTGAGTTGAAGTATGAGAGTCACCACATACGATTGTCATACCTGGCAATGATAGACCCTTCTCTGGACCGACAACGTGGATAATACCGTTGTCCTTAGTACCCATAGCGAAATGCTTGATACCGAAAGCAGCACAGTTAGAAGATAGAGTGTTAACCTGCTTGCAACCGATTGGGTCGCTGATCTCCTTCTGCTGGTCTGATGGAGTGTTGTGGTCTGGCATAGCAACAACATGGTCAGGACGGAATGCCTTGATTCCCTTGTCGCGCAATGTATCAAATGCCTGAGGTGAAGTCACCTCGTGACAGTATAGACGATCAATGTACAATTGAGTTGGGCCATCCTGTACATTCTGCACAACATGAGAATCCCAAATCTTGTCAAATAGTGTATTCATATTTCGTTTTCTCCTTTAATTTCTTAATTCTTGAATTTGTTGATTGCATCGATGTATGCGTCGATAGTTGCAGACACGATATCTGTGTTGGCTGCGAATCCGTAGTAGATAACGCCCTCAGTCTCAACCTGAACGTGTACCTTACATGCGTCGTCTGAACCACGAGTGATAGCCTGGATCAAAAGTTCCTTAAGTTCCATCTTTCTGTCGATGATCTTCTTAAGAGCCTTAACTGCAGCGTCGACGGGACCATTACCAGAAGCAGTTGCCTCAAACTTCTCTCCGGCGATGTTCAAACCGATGATAGCGACTGGAGTGACACCAACACCTGAAGTAGTCTGTAAGTACTCAAGTTTGATGTGGTGAGTGCTTGTGCGCTCCTGACCTGCAAGCATCAAGATATCGTCGTCGCAGATCTCCTTCTTCTGGTCAGCCAAACGAAGGAATGCCTCGTAGATAGCGTTAAGCTTCTCGCCCTCAACCTCTACACCTAAGACAGCCAATCTGTGACGTACTGCAGCACGACCACTACGTGCAGTCAATACAATAGCGTTATCATCGATACCTACATCCTTAGGATTCATGATCTCGTAAGTCTGAAGATTCTTCAACACACCGTCCTGATGGATACCAGATGAGTGAGCGAACGCGTTCTTACCAACGATTGCCTTGTTAGGCTGAACTGGCATGTTCATCAAGTTGGAAACCAATCTTGAAGTCGACGCGATCTTCTGAGTATTAATATTTGTATCGATATTAAGGTGCTTATGGCACTTTAGAATCATTGCCACCTCCTCAAGAGAAGTGTTACCAGCACGCTCACCGATACCGTTGATTGTAACCTCAACCTGACGGATACCGTTCATCACACCTGAGATAGTGTTGGCAGTTGCCATACCTAAGTCGTTGTGACAGTGGCTTGATATGATTGCCTTATCAATTCCGTCGACATGGTCGAATAGATACTTGATCTTCTCGCCATACTCAGAAGGCAAACAGTAACCAGTTGTATCTGGGATATTGACTACAGTAGCACCAGCCTTGATGACTGCCTCCACCACACGAGCCAAATACTCATTGTCTGTACGTCCGGCATCCTCACAATAGAACTCAACGTCGTCAACATATCTGCGGGCATACTTAACGGCTGCGATAGCGCGCTCAAGAATCTCCTCAGGTGTTGAATTGAATTTATATTTGATATGGCTCTCACTTGTTCCGATACCAGTGTGGATACGCTTTCTCTTGGCATACTGGAGAGCTTCTGCAGCAACGTCAATATCCTTCTGCACACTACGAGTCAGTGCACAGATAGTAGGCCATGTAACAGCCTTTGATATCTCAACTACTGAATTAAAGTCACCAGGACTTGAGATTGGGAAACCAGCCTCAATCACATCCACGCCAAGCGTTTCAAGAGCCTTAGCAACCTGAATCTTCTCAATCGTATTTAATTGACATCCAGGCACTTGCTCACCATCACGCAAAGTGGTATCAAAAACATATAATCTATCTGCCATAAAAATAAATTTTTTAGCGTTGTTTCACATAAAATAAAAATGAGCCTTTTCACATCTTTTTGAAGTGAGAAAGCTCAATCGTCGTTATTATTAAAATATCTCTCGACCACACACAATCTCACTGCTTACCCGATGAGCAGCAAACCAATGAGTTGAATGTATGCAGTTCCAATATTTTTCATCGTCTTTAGTCTCTTTGTTTATAACTTTATAACTTAAGATGGTGCAAAATTACAAATTTTTAAGACTATACAAAACAAAATCATAAGATTTTTTGCAGTTAAAACTACAAATCAAAAGGAGATTATATAACTGTCGTTCAAATTGAGGATTGCAAAGGGCCCATGTTGGATTATTTGGTCCTTGCCCCTCCCCCTAACGCGAGCTCGGAGAGCGAGCGTATAAATAATAAGTCGACATGATGTTTATTAAAACTCAAATGAGAATCTTGCAACAAAATCCAAAACCTGGTTTTCATTCCTATACTCTCCGCCGTAATACCTTACGTCTTCTAATCCAGTATCTGGATTTACATAATAATAACGCTCGCTCTGATAAATATAATCATGATCTTTTATTGTGTGAAGTCCAAAAGAAATGGAAGATCTTTTGAAACGACATCCAACTGAGCAATCTCCATAAAATCCACTATCTCCAGACACTGCAAAATCGGCTCCAGCTCTTAGGTCCAAGAATGGAGATATCTTCTTGTCTACAAAATCGACGCGGAAATCAGCAAATACAGGGAACGAATAATGTTCATCATTCCAATTTTCTGCAAAAATCATCCCTGCGCCTCCTCCAATGAATAGTTTATTGTTAAGTTGTTTTCCGTGAACGGTAGACAATTCAAGTCCTATAAAGTTTCCCAACATAGTTTCTACTCCAACAAAGCCTCTGTAGCCTGGAGTAAGAGAAAACTGTGGAGCATCGACATGTTCTGTATAACCATCTACATATTCATTAGTTTGGATATCATGTGAAATTCTCTCACGCGTAATCTTTTCGATATCTTTATAGTCGACGACGAAATAATTACCGTCGGCAGATTCTACCTTAATCAATTTATGTGGCTGGAATTCAACAATGTCTCCCTTAATAATACTGCCATTTCTCAAATAAACTGTCTCTAAGAATTCATTTGAGAATGCGCTCATTGATGAAATCAGAGACAAAGCCAAAATAAAAAACTTTTTCATATCAAAAAGTCTTAGAATTCAAATGAAAAACGCGTGACGAAATTAAACGCTCTATAATATGAGTCTGAGTAATCATAATAATAACCACTAACGTAGTGATCATCATAATAAACCCAATCTCTATCGTCTGAGTCATAATAATTGCCGCGCATTGAATTGATTCCGAATGAAACGCTTGATCTCTTAAAGCGACATCCAAAAGAGAAATCTCCATAAAAGCCAGAAGGTCCTTCTGCAGCAAAATCAATTCCTGTTCTCAATCCCATGAAAGGAGATATCTTCTTGTTTAGGAAATCAACTCTTAAAGCCGCATAAACAGGGAACGAATAGTGATCCTCCATCCAATCTTCGGCTATAAGCATACCAACTCCACCTCCGACGAAAAATTTCTCATTCACCTGTTTCCCGTGAGTTGTAGCAATTCCACATCCGATGAAATCACCTAATAAAGACTCTACAGATACAAAACCTCTGTAGCCTCGATTTAAGAAAGATGCGTTGTCGTAGCCAACCTCTCTTGGTTCATCGTAAACAGGTTGATAATCACAAGCCTCACGTTCACGTGTAATCTTCTCAATATCGTTGTACTCGAAGACGAAGAGACTACCGTCGGCAGTTTCCATCTTGATCAACTTATCTGGCTGAAATTCTACAATATCACCTTTGACAACACTTCCATTTTTAAGATAAACAACTTCTCTAAAAACTTGAGAAAAAGCTGAAACAGACGCAACAAGCATCGAAGCAATCAGGAATACTTTTTTCATGATGTACATTAGTTTTAGTTCTATAAAATTATATATTTCGCATTTATGTAGCGAATATACAATAGAAAACGCAAAGAAACAAGTTTATTTCTTATGTTTATCAAATTCAAAAGTAAATCTTGTATTGAAGCCCCAAATTCTTGAGGGAAAATCAATTTCTTCATTTGAATTCATTCCTTGATAGCTTATCCTGACATCATTTTGATCACTATCCAATCCAGGCAGTGTTTCTACCCCTACGGATAAAGACACCTTCTTAAATCGATAACCGCATGAAGCATTAGCATAAAAGCCCCTATTTTCCTCAATCACAATTGCATATCCGGCTTTTGTGTCTATAAATGGGGAGTGATTCTTATTCTTAAAGTCGACACGAAAATTTGCATACAACGGGATGTAATCAAGTTCATCAAAATAACCCTCAGCGGTATAAAAACCTAAACCTGCACCTATAAAATATTTTTCATCCAACTGCATTCCATGTGATGTGGAGTATCTAAGACCTGGATAATTTCCGCAAAGTAAACTAGTCGAAACAAATCCTCTATATCCATGATCAAGATAGAATTTCTTTCTCGCACTTCGGTCTTTTCTTTCTTTTCGTGTAATACCAAAGAGGTCTTCTAAAACGTCTGAGCTTCCCCACTCTGACTTATTTTCATTAAAGTCAACAGACGTATATTCATTTTCTTCTGCAAATGTAGCTAACGGAGATGTTAGCAACATAGTGCAAACAATTGCTTTTTTCATAGTAAAATAAGATTTACTTCAGTTTAGCAAATCAACATAAATATCACTAAAAAGATAATAGTCAATAATAGACTTAACTGAAAAAATTAAACAATTGTAAAAATGAAATCATACAAGCACTTTTTATTACGTTTACTCTATTAACGTTAAGAGGCAAATCATATTGTTCAAATAGTCTAAATTTTCATCTATTTTCTAACAAATTCGTTAAAAAACTCAATTTTTTTTCGCAATTTTGCATTATAGCGTACAAAAGTGCGTGAATTTAAAGACGTCTTAAAACAGAATATATTATGTATACAATCAAGAAAAGAATTGAAATATCTGCAGCTCACAGTTTGAAGACTACATACGAGAGTCAGTGCAACAAGCTACACGGTCACAACTGGATTATCACAATCTGCTGCAGAAACAAGGAGCTTAACGAGAATGGTATGGTGGAGGATTTCACTGCCATCAAGAGTATGCTTCACCGCACTTTGGACCACACTTATTTAAATGACGTGCTTCCTTTCAACCCTACTGCTGAGAATATCGCTAAGTGGATCTGCGATCAGATTCCAACTGCTTTCCGTGTGGAAGTGACTGAGAGTGAGAACAATACAGCAATCTACGAGGAAGACTAATCATCAATCTTTTGATTATGAGGAAGATTAACGAGATCTTCTATTCCCTTCAAGGTGAGGGATTCCACACTGGCACGGCCGCTATCTTCATTCGTTTTTCAGGATGCAACCTGAAATGCGACTTCTGCGACACTGTCCACGAATCTGGCGAATTCCTTTCCGATGAGGACATACTACAAAAAATCTCCACCTTTCAATCCAAACATGTGGTGTTGACGGGTGGTGAACCTTCGTTGTGGATAGACGAAGCGTTTGTGGCAAAACTTAAGTCTGCTGGCTATTTTGTGCAGATCGAGACCAACGGCACCCACTCTATCCCAAGCAATATCGATTGGATAACATGCAGTCCTAAAGAGGCTCCTTTGGCTATCAACAAAGCTAATGAATTGAAAGTGGTCTTTACAAGTTCCGCTTTTGTGAAGCGATTCTCCAATTTCGACTGCCAACACCGTTTCTTGCAACCTCTTTCTTGTGGCAACACAGCTGAGGTAGTGGATTATATCCTCAAGCACCCACAGTGGAGAATGAGTCTACAGACTCATAAACTGATTGATATTCAATAATGTTAAGCTGACGTTGGCGTTGATTGTAACGTTGACGAAAACATATATATTATGAAGATACTACACAAAATTACATGTTCAGCATTGCTTTTTGCATTTGCGTCGAACATTAATGCGAAGCCCAAAACGGATGATTTAGGAACTGCAGCTGCTGAAATTTCGAAGTCGAACTTCACGGCTGCTGTCAATCTTATGACTTCATATATCTCAAACAACGATTTTGATCCTCAGGCATATTATTATCGTTCGGTAGCTGAACTTGGTATCGGCGAAAATGATCTTGCCTTGAAAGACGCGGATCTTGCCATCCAACTACTTAAGAAACTGCCTAAAAACGGCAGAGTAAAACAAGCTGATCTATATCTACAACGTGCGAAATGTAATCGTGCTTTGGGATATAACACAGAAGCCATGAAGGAGTTGAATTATGCCGCAAGTATCGACAACACTCTTTCCGACATCTACGTCGAAATGGGTGAAATATATGCGTCAAACAATGATTTCAAAGGTTCTGACTCAACTTTCTCAAAAGCCCTACTCTATAATAGCAAAAACTACAATGCTTTGATGGGATTGGCAAAAATCTACATCGGCAATGATAAAAACAGAGAGGCTATACAAAAACTTTATCAAGCGATTGCTGTCGACGGAGAGAAAACCGAACCTTATTTGCTTCGTTATAAGGCAAATCTAAATCTAAACAACTACGAGAGAGCTTTCGACGACATCTCATACGTTGCTACCAACAACGAAGATTACAATCCATATCTCGCTGATTTGAGCAACGCAGCATCTAAATGTAGAAATTATTCAATTCCCAAAATAGATCAGAAAATCAAGGCAGACGACAACACTGTGCTTTGGCTTCAGTGTAGAGCTGCAGTTGATAATAAGACTGGGAAATTCGAGTCGGCTATTGAGGATTATAACAGACTTGAACAGATTCTTGGCGAGAAATACGCAATCACGTCGGCAGGAAAAGGCGACTGCTATTACCAAAAAGGCGATTACAACACTGCTCTCACAATGTACAAAGAGGCTAACGAGTTGGAAGAGACTGCAACTGCAAACGCTGGTATCGCAAGAATTCTACTTTTGCAAAATGAGCCAGGCGAAGCTCTTGTTTACGCAAACAAAGCTGTATCTCTCGACCCTATGAATTATGAGTACTACTATTTGCGTGGCAATGTCCAGGAGCGACGCAAGTTGATTGGAGAGGCAATTTCCGACTACGAAGTAGGTATGCAGATGAATGCTAACTATGCCCCACTCTACTATCGCAGAGGTGTATTAAAGAAATCAAAGTGGGATTTTGAGAGAGTAGTGAAATTGGAGACTACCCCGTCGGCAACTGAGAATTACAAACCTTTCGCATACTTGCATTTAGGGAAGAAAGCTGATGGTCAAAAAGCTGTCAATGTGATTCTTAACGAGTATCCAAACGCAGAAAACTATTATACGGCTGCTTCATTCTACGCAGCTGTCAACGACACAACTAATGCTTTGAAATCTCTTGAAAAGAGTTTCGAACTTGGTTATCGTAATTTTCCACAAGTTGACTCGGACAAGAATCTCGACAGTTTAAGAGCCAAAGCCTCTTTCATTACTTTGGTAGACAAATGGAAACAGTCGAGCGGTGTGTCTGCCAACTTTGCAAAGACAGACAAGAAAAATTCCCAGAAAGCAATGGTCACTACTGAAGTTAAATTCAGACGTGAGCAGCAGAAGTTTGCAGTAAACTGTAAACTAAACGGCATTGAGATCACATGTCAGATCGACACAGCCGCCACAACTGGCACTATCAGTGTAGCCGACGCAATGTTCTTGACTAAATATGGATTCATTCAGACACGTGAATGGAGTCAAGATCCATACAAGGATAAAACTGAGTCAACGATTGTGACAATCAGAGAGTTGGAAATTGAAGGCATCAAAGTCAAAGGTTTGATGATGAAGGTTGTCAACGACATATACGCCAAATTACAGCTTTCTAAAAACGACATCGCTAAATTCGGAAACATCAACGTCAACAATCAACGTAACATATTGCTGATCGAACACTATTGATGGTTGACGATTGATGATTGATGGTTGATGATTGATTAAAAATAAATTTATCCTTTTTAGGGTTATATATCGGTAATGAAAAGCATTAAAGTCATATTGGCATTTCTCAAGCAGCACCTTGCGCTGACACTAATGGCTCCGTTGTGTGTCATTATAGAAGTGGCAGCCGAACTTGCACAGCCGAAGATAATGTCGGAGATTGTAAACCGTGGAGTCA
This sequence comes from Candidatus Scybalocola fimicaballi, assembly GCA_002317115.1. GTDB lineage: Bacteria > Bacteroidota > Bacteroidia > Bacteroidales > Paludibacteraceae > UBA1723. The sequence goes on along the minus strand of DCIP01000233.1, from coordinate 41,923 downwards.
TCGGTGGCGAATCAGAAATCATCACGTCGCTTGGTATAAAAATGTTGGCACTTACACTGACTGGACTTTGCGCAGGAATATTCTCCATCTACGCCGCTGGTAAAGTGTCGTATGCGTTCGGTGCAGATATGCGAACAAAGATGTTCTCACGTATTCAGAAATTCTCATTCTCGAATATCGACCGTCTGCAGACTGGTTCACTCATCACACGAATCACAAGCGACGTCACTCAAGTACAGAATGTGATTCAGGCATCAATGCGATTGTTATTCCGTGCTCCATTCATGTTCATCGGAGCCATTGTGATGGTTTTCATGCTCGACATGAAGATGGTCTACATTCTTATCGTCATCCTCCCTATCCTGCTTTTCACAATCATCTATATCCTAAAGAAATCATTCCCTCTGTTCACAATCGTGCAGCAGAAAATGGATAAGTTCAACACTGTAGTCCAGGAACTTCTTTCTGGAATCCGCGTCGTCAAAGCATACGTCAGAGAAGACGGTGAGAAGAAGAGATTTGAAGCGTCGAATGAAGATTATATCGCTTCATCATTGAAGGTGAGCAAACTGATAATTCTGATGATGCCATCGATGTCGTTCATCATGAATCTCGGAATCGTCGGAGTAATTTGGTTTGGCGAATACGAGGTTGCTGAGGGAAATCTTAACGTCGGTGATATCATGGCATGCACCAACTACATGACACAGATTCTGATGTCGTTGATGATGGCGCAGAGAGTGATCATGTCCATCACACAAGCCGAAGCCTCAATGGTGAGAATCAATGAAGTGTTGGAGACTGAATGCGAACTTGATTTGCAGTCGACAGGAGTGAAAGTACCAGAAGACGGATATCTGGAATTCGACAACGTATCATTCCAATACGAAGGATCCAACAAGAGTCAGTTATCAAATATCTCATTCAAAATCAATAAAGGAGAGACTTTGGCAATTCTCGGAAGCACTGGTTCCGGCAAGTCGACGTTGGTAAATCTTATTCCACGTTTCTACGACGTCACAGAGGGAGCAATCAAAATCGGAGGCAAAGACATCCGTGAGATTGACAGAAAAGCGTTGCAGAACAGCGTAGGAATGGTGATGCAGAACACCGTTCTATTCTCAGGAACAATCGCCGACAATATGCGAATGGGAAATGAAAATGCCACTGATGAAGAGATCATAGAGGCGTTGAGACAGGCCGACATCGCAGATTTCGTATTGTCCCTACCCGACGGATTAAACCACGTCATCGAGCAAGATGCCACAAACATCTCCGGAGGTCAACGTCAACGAATAAGCATCGCCCGCACGTTAATTTCAAAGCCAGACATACTGATACTCGACGACAGTTTGAGTGCAGTGGATTTGATCACAGAGTCGAAAATCCGTAAGGCATTGAACAAACTGCAGATGACAAAAATCATCATAGCACAGAGAATCAGTTCAATCAAAGATGCCAATAAGATTCTTATGATTGAAGACGGTAAGATGTTATGCTATGGCACCCACGATGAACTTTACAACTCATCTGTGGAGTATAAGGAAGTGTATGATTCACAAGTACAAAGTGCAGAGGAGGGCAAGCTATGAAAGGACCAATGATGGCAGACGGAAGAGGCGGACCTGGAAGCAGGCTAAGAGACATGACCGCCAAACATGAGCGTCCACAAGATACAGGCAAGACAATTGCACGAATCTTCTCATATTGGAAAGAGCATTGGACATGGCTTGTGATTATGCTGGTAGCATCATTATGTGAAGTGTGCTGCACACTTATGGCTCCAATCATCATAGGTAGAGCAATCGACGACTGTATCGACTTGACAAATATGTCTGTTGATTTCATCACGTTGAATGTACTCGTCGTGATACTGTTGACTCTATACATATCAAGTTCATGGTTCTCATGGGTACAGCAATATGGAATGACCACCATCTCACTAAAGATTGCCAAGAAACTACGCACAGAGATGATGGACAAAATGCTTGAGCAGGACATTCAATTCTTCGATGTGCACAAACGTGGAGATTTGATGAGCCGCTTCACTAATGATGTGGAGCTGATGAAATCTGGTTTGGGCGATTCCTTCATCCAGCTTTTCAATACCATCTTCACTCTTACAGGAACGGTGATAGCAATGGTAGCGTTAAGTCCATCGCTTACTGTCGTTTGCTGCCTATCTATTCCAGTCGTGTTCATGATGACAAACCTAATCTCCAAGCAGACGAGAAAATACTTCTCAGCTCAACAGGTTTCTCTTGGTCAGTTGAATGGTTTGGTGGAAGAGAGTGTAAGCGGAATCAAGATGGTACGCAGCTTCGGCATCGAGCAACAGCAGATAGATAAGTTTAATGCTATCAACGAAGAGCTTCGCAAGTCAGGAGTCAAAGCACAGATTTTTAGTGGATTATTGATGCCACTAATGCGAGTGCTTGAGAATATCATATACATATTGGTGGCTGTGATCGGAGGAATCATGGCGACGTCGACTGATTTGACAGTGTTTGGATTTGCAGTTGCGGCAATTACCGTCGGAACTATCCAATCCTTCTTGCTTTACACAAAGCAATTCCTTCGTCCAATCAACCAAATTGCCTCACAGTTTAATGCTGTGCAGTCTGCAATCGCAGGAGCAGAGAGAATCTTCACCATTCTCGACACAAAGCCATCGGTTGTAAACAAACCAGACGCAATCGAATTGAAGGAAGAGAAATTGAAGGGTGAGATTGTCTTTGATCACGTCTCATTCGGATACGAGCCAGGCAAACTGATTTTGAAGGACATCTCGTTCACAGCCAAGCAAGACGAAGTGATAGCCATAGTCGGCACGACGGGAGCAGGAAAGACAACCATCATCAACCTATTGACTCGTTTCTACGATATCAATTCAGGAAAAATCACCGTCGACGGAATTGATATCCGCGACATCACCAAAGAGAGTTTGCGAGATCAGATGGGAATCGTGTTGCAGGTGCCATTCCTATTCTCAGACACCGTCAACTACAACGTATCATACGGATGGCCATCAGCCACACAGGAAGAGATTGTTAACGCTTCAAAGGCTGCCAACGCTCACAACTTCATCGAGCGACTACCACAAGGCTACAACAGCGAGATTTTGCGTGGAGGAGAGAACATCAGTAATGGCCAGAAACAGTTGCTGACTATCGCACGAGCGATCCTCGTCGAGACTCCTATTCTTGTGTTTGATGAAGCCACAAGCAACATCGACACACGAACTGAGATTTTGATTCAGAACGCAATCAACAACCTTACAAAAGGCCGAACATCATTCGTGATCGCCCACAGATTAAGCACAATCAAGAATGCAGACAAAATACTTGTGATGCACGAAGGACGTATTGCAGAGCAAGGCAAACACGAAGAGTTGTTGGCGAAGAAAGGCAGATACTACGAAATCTACAACAGCCAGTTTGTAGTGGACTGATTTATGACTCATTATAAAAACTATTCCGATTATATAAAAGAACACTTTGATTATAAAGTGCAGAAGATCTCCATCAACGCAGGATTCACTTGTCCAAACCGTGATGGAAGCATCGGTGTGGGCGGTTGCACCTACTGCAACAACCGATCATTCAATCCAGATTATTGCGTTTCCACAACCTCTGTAACCAAGCAGATTGAGGAAGGAAAAGTATTCTTCAAGCGTAAGGCAAAATACGCAGGTTTGAAATTCCTTGCCTACTTCCAGGCTTACACAAATACCTACGGAGAATTCTCACGTCTGAAAGCTTTATATGAAGAGGCTTTGGCTTGTGAAGACGTGGTGGGAATAGTCATCGGAACTCGCCCGGATTGTGTAGACGACAGATTGCTTGACTACTTTGCTGAGTTGTCAAAAAAGACATACGTGATGGTTGAATATGGTGTGGAGAGTACAGATGATAACACCTTGAAAAGGATCAACCGTGGACACGATTTTGAGTGTGCTTGCAAAGCAATAAGAGAAACTGCCAAACGAGGCATCCAAACAGGTGCTCACCTCATTTTAGGTTTGCCAGGTGAAACACCGGAAATGATTCTACGTGGAGCGGATAGAATGTCAGAGCTACCGATTAATATAATCAAACTTCATCAGCTTCAAATTGTCCGAGATACACCGATGGCAGAAGAGTATGCCAAGAATCCATATGAATTCAAACTCTTTTCTATAGAGGCTTACCAGCAATTATTAGCTGAGTTTGTAGAGCATTTGCGAGCAGACATCTGCATCGAAAGGTTTGTGTCGCAGACGCCTAAAAGCATCCTCGTCGCTCCGGATTGGGGATTGAAGAATTATGAATTCACAGATAGACTAAATAAGATCTTTGAGTCGAGAGGAACAGAACAAGGGAAAGCCCACCTCCCCCTTTAGGGGGATTGAGGGGGCTATAGGTCTTCATCGTCACCACCGCTTTCCAACAAATGTGAAGAAAGCATGTCTGCAGCGTGGATAATTGGGACAAGAGGATTAAGTTTACAAGCAGTATCATAATTGCGAACCTCCTCATAATTAGACTTGTCAATCGACCACGCACCCATGTGCCAACGGATTGCAAGCATCTCAGCGTCAGTAAGTTCCAAGAAAGGAAGAATCATAATCACTGATTTCTCACCGTGTCCCATAGGAAAATTCTTGTAAGAAACTTTATAACCTTCCGACTCTTCCCAAGTACCTGTCGCCTTATTCTTTTTCTGCTTCACTGTACGGAAGTAGACGTCGCTCTTGCAGACATCGTGAAGAAGAGCAGCAATGATCACACTATCTTTGGGAGTAGACTTTTCCAACGAAGGATTCAACGTCTTCATACCCTCCCAGATAGCCAACGCACTCTTGCATGTATTCAACGAATGCTCAACCAATCCACCAGCCACATTAAGATGGTGTCCAGCCGACGCAGGAGCCTCCATAAAGCCGTTTGACTCTAACTCTTCTATCATATCCTCCACATCGCGCCCAGTGCTGCGAAGAAGTTCAAGAAATTCATTTTTTATCTTATCACTCATAATATACAGAGATAATTTATCACTTTACTCTGACGGCACGGATAGGCAGGCCGCCATAACGGAAACAAGTCTTTATTGCGTAATTATCCTGAGATGTATTTATAACGACAGCATTTACTTCGTAATTAACATCAAGAGTAGACGACCAATAAATACAATGCTTACCCTCACTACGCAGTGTATTGTCGGTATAAAGACCAGTTGCTGGAAGGAAGATGGATTTCCCATTCTTTCCCGTCACTTTACTTCCATCAACTCCATTCACTTTCTCCCAAGTCCAAGTACAATTTTCTACAAGCTCTCTGCAATCAGCTTCTGTTGGGATTCTCCAACCTTTTCCCAATTTTGTTGTTGCAGCGTCGTCAACAGGAAGAAGAGACGACCTCTTATCTTTAGATCCATCGTAAAGATTACCGATGCTATACTTTGTCAGCTGTTTAAGGTTATCATATTTGTCGGCAACACATAATTTATAAGTGTTCCATTTAAATTCACCTTTGGGCTTAGTTTCGCCCCACGCATAATAAAAACCACATTCCTCTGGTTTTGAGGCTCCAATATTACAAGTGGCCCATAGATTTCCACTTGGCAAACCAAGATCGACGCAAGGATAATTTGATGTTACAGTTGTGATTGCTTTTTTCGCAGTTGCATTAATTTTATTGCCATTTGCTGACATTAGAACACACAAACCTAATGGCGCAGCAAGAGCAAAAAGGACTTTTTTAACCATTTTTCAATAAAATACGATTACATTCTATAAATAATACAGATAACGATGCAAAAATAATAAATATGTTCGAATTTACATGTTATAACTTTATAAATTGAGAAAAAAACATTAATTTTGCGGCAGCGAAAGTTAAATTTCCTATTTGACTACAAAATTGTAATTAATTATAATACCGACAAATAAAATTAAAATTGTCAGTATAAAGAAAAGGGATATTTATAATGGGCATGATCAAAAACATTATTAAGAAAATTTGTGTTGGGTTACTAGTATTTATGCCATTGAGTAACGCTTACGCAGATGATTGCAAAAGCATTATTTCATCTACTCAAGGCACTGAATTTTGGGTGGCCTTCCTTCAGAACCACGATGAAGAATTAAAGATTCCTCATGGATTGGATCTTTTGATAGCAACAGACAAAACAACAGAAATCAGAATCGAGAACAACGTCCTATACGACAGTCGTTCAGAGGATAAGCTGTACCATTGGAATATCACTTTGGAAGCTAACACTTCTAATGTCATCACAGTCCCTTGTCAATTATTCAACCCTAACGAATATGGAGAAGTAATAGATAGAACACTTCACATCATGAGTAGTGAGCCTATCTCAGTATATTTGGACAATCGTCAAAGCCAGTCAGACGACGCGACTTTAGCTCTGCCAAACTCTTCGTTAGGAACCTATTATATTATCCAGACAGCAGAAGGAGTAGTTGAGACAAACCACGAGTTGTTCAAGCCTTCAATATTCTCAGTAATTGCGACAGAAAACAACACAACTGTACAAATCACGCCTTCTGTTTCTACAAAAGACGGGCATCCGGCTGGTGTGCCATACACTGTATCAATGCATAAAGGACAGCTTTACCAAGTAGAAAGCCAGCCGTCTGACATTGGAGCCGGTTTTTCTGGAACTAAAGTATTGTCGACTACAGGACAAAAGATAGCCGTATACGCAGGTAACAGAATGAGTAATGTGCCATACAACAACACATTAGGAAATTCCAACAACTTGTTTGATGTTGTATTCCCTGTATCTAAATGGGGTAAGAACTTCATCATCCAACCTTACAAGACTTGCGTAGTTGACTTGATTAAAGTCACAGCCAGCACAGACAGCACTAAAATCTATAAAAACGGTCTATTGTTGGCAACAATCAACGCATTTGAAACTTACGAGTTTTTGGCAAATGAAGCCAACGGCCCATTCAAATTGGAGGCATCAGCGCCAGTGGAGGTTTATCAGTACATGACTGGTAACAACTATGTTCAGAAAAGAACAAACGGTGGACCGTCTTCTCAGTATATCGTTCCTGTGGAGCAGGCTATCGACAAAGTGGCATTTTGTCCACCTAACAACGAGTCTCTTCAAATCCATTTCGTCAATTTGATAGTCAAGACAAAGGATGTCGGACTGATCAAACTTGATGGAAAATCAAATTTTGCGAAATTTACACCATTAGACGACATTTACTCTACTGGATATGTGATTATTTCCAATAACTTTAAGAAGCCAGACGACGAGTTGAACATTCATGAGAACGCAATGCATATTATCGAATGTCCTTCTGGATTCATTGCGAACATGTATGGTGTAGGCCCAGGTCTATCTTACGCATATTGTGCAGGTGCGAATAGCTACGACATCAACACCAGTTCAAATACGCAGAAGACAATATGTGAAGGAGACACTGTCATTTTCGGTGGAAACAAATATTTTGAATCAGGTTTCTATATCGACACCTTGAAAGGAATCAATGGGTGCGACAGTTTGGCTATGCTTACTCTAAAAGTACAAAAATCCGACACTATAGAAATCCAAGACACAATCAAGGTCGGAGAGACATATAACAAACATGGTTTCTTGTATACGACTCCAGCAGTAGGAGTCTACAAGAATATCAACGGTGCATGTCCAACGTACAACTCACTTGAGTTGATAGTAGAACATCGTCCATGTCTGGATGGAACACTTGTATTCAAGGAGGATTTTGGAGGAAACAAGAGCACTGATCCAGCGGTTAGCTACGATAAGATTCCTCAGTGTAGTTATACATTGAGTGCAGATCCTCGCGACCTGTATTTGACCGGCCGCTACTCTATCCGTAAGGTTTCTTATCCAGACAAACCTTGGGTTAACATCTTCGACCACACTTATGCCGACAGAAACGACAGAGGTTATTTCATGCAGTGTGATGCCGCAAACGAGGTCGGCAAGGCTCCTGGTGTAATATATTCTGTTCAGATCGATGATTTGAGAAACGATGTCCCTCTATTATTCTCTTTCTGGGGTATGAGTATGATCAAAGCCGGACAAGACACAACTTACTCAGACGCAAAACTTAAATTGGTCATTGAAGATACACAAGGAAATGTACTAAGAACTAAAAACATCACATTGGCAAATGGTAAGGAAAAATGGGGATTGTATGGTTTGCCATATCAGTTGCCAGAAGGTGTAACTTCAGCAGTCTTCAAAATTCTAAACAATAACACCAACAGCTACGGAAACGATTTTGCCGTCGATGATATTGAGATCAGATTCTGCAAACCAGCAGTTGATGTAATTGAGAAGGAGAACAATTCTTGTTTAGGAACTAACCTATCTCTTACAGGTGATTTCAAAAACGACGGCACATATACAGAGCCTGTAGTTTACGAGTGGTATTACTCTAAGTCATCACAGATTCAGTCAACAGATTGGGTATTGATTGGAAAAGATAAAAACTTGTCGATTCCAAATATCAACGAGACTAACAACGGATTCTACCGTGTGTTTGTCGGAAATGCAGGTTCGGAAAATATCATCGGCAACAATAATCCGGCGTCTCGCTTGATTGAGGTAAACGTAAAGGATTGCTTCATGCCAGTTTGTAATCCAGACACAATCAATTTCTCTACTTGTCTAAGCGTAGACTCATTGATTGATGTGTTAAAGAACGACTCTATTTCAAACCGAGACAATGCGATCATGTCTTTGGTAAAGGCACCTGCAAATGCAAAAGTAGTCGGAAACATGTTGTCGTACAGTCTTGTTAATTCAGAGCTTACAACTGATACAGTCATATATGCGGTAAAAGTAGGAGACTTCACAGACACTGCGTCAGTCATCTTTAAGATTGATTACCCTGCAGTAAATACAAACAATATTTTTACAATCTGTAGCGGTGAGGCATATAAAGAATTGGTATTGTTCAAAGACACAGTATTCTCTGACACTACATATAATGAATTGACAGGTTGTCCAACAATAGTTAATGATATCGTTAATGTTATCAATATCGAAGCCACATTCAACGATACTTCTATTTGTTATGGAGACAGTGCCAAATTGACTATCGATTCCAAAGAAATCTATGACGAATACATTTGGTACTATGATTCTGACCATCAAAGAATAGCAAGTAGATTCAAAGATTACTATTTGAAAGCCACAAAAGGTGAGGTGTATTATGTTGTGGTAAAGAGTCATCATTGCACTAAAGAAATTACAGGTTCAATGACAGTAGACAGTCTGCCATCTGTTGAATCAGTCAGCTATTTAGATAATGACAACACTGCTATTGATATTACACCAAAGGGTGGATCGGCACCATATAAGTTCAACCTTGCTGGAACTTGGAATTCATACAACATCATCAAAAACGTCGTTGAGGGCCAGGAATACAAAGTTCAGATTATGAATTATGAAGGATGTCTATTGGACACTGTAGTCAAAGCTCCTTCATTAGGTATCCAGATCACTCCAGTAGTAAGTCCTAACGGAGATGGAGTCAACGATTATTTCCAGGTTAAGAACATTGAAAAATATCCAAACGCTACAGTTACAATCTACGATCGTAATGGAGTACAGCTTGTGCAGTACAAGACTGGAGAGAGCGAAGGTTGGGATGGTTACTACAATGGACACTTAATGTACAAAGACGACTATTGGTATGTAATCGAAATCAAAGAAATCGAAAAGACGTTGGTAGGTCACTTCACACTTATAGGTCGTTAATCTACTAATAGAAGGAATAAAAATGAGCGGTGGACTATTTAATCCACCGCTCATTTTGTATTAAAATATTTTTTGTCAATTTTCATTGAATTAAAATTTACCATCAAGAATATCCATCACATCTTCTTTTGTCATCAGTGATGATGAATCAGTTCCACTCAAAAGGACATCGGAAACGGTCTGTTTGCGACGTTGCAATTCCAACATTTTTTCCTCTATCGTGCTTTTGGCTATGAAGTGGAAAACAGTGACTTTTTGGTCTTGACCAATTCGGTAGGCTCTGTCTGTGGCCTGCTGCTCTATCGCTGGATTCCACCACGGATCAAGATGAATGACATAATTGGCGGCAGTCAGATTCAATCCTACTCCACCTGCTTTCAAACTGATTAGGAATACCGGTGTCTCTCCTGCTTGGAATTGGTCAATCAGTTTGGCTCGCTCTTTCATCGGCGTCGCACCGTCGAGATATAGATATTCAATTCCTTCCTCTTGAAGAATGATTTTAATTCGCTCCAAGAATCCAGTAAACTGACTAAAAACTAAAACTCTATTCTCCTCCAAGTCGATTTCCTGAAGCAAATCAAGAAAGGCAGCCTCCTTGCTACTTCTTTCCTTCCAACCTTGCACAAGCAACGCTGGCGAACAGGTCAACTCTCGCAATTTAGTGAGCATTGCGAAAACTGCGATCTTATGTGGACCAACAGCACTCAATTCGCTATCGTACTCATTCTCAAACTCTTTTCTGACTGCCTGACGTGTGGAATCGTAAATTGCATACTCCTCTTTCGTGAGCATCACATCAAGCACAACATCTTCGATGCCTGGCAATTCGTCAAGCACCTCCTTCTTAGTACGACGCAAAATAAATGGACGGACTATCGAATTAATCTCTTTTGCGACGTCGTCAGCCCATGTTTCATCATGCTCACGATTAAATTTAACCTTCTCAGAAAATGACTTCTGACTTCCGAGCAATCCTGGATTAGAAAAATGGAATAGGCTCCAGATTTCGGAAAAATGGTTTTGAATAGGTGTTCCTGTTAAGACGACGCGATTCTTGCCATTCAGTCTAATCGCTGATTTGAAAGCTTTTGTATTGTAATTCTTGATTGCGTGAGCTTCATCAAGCACGATCATTCCCCACTCTTTCGCTTCAAGATTATCTATCTGAGTGAGCATCATACCGTAGCTGGCAATCATCACGTCGCCAGCAGAGATTTTCTCAATCGCTTTTGCTTTACTCACACTCTGATTAAGCACAACTGTACGGAGCGACGGTGCAAACTTCTTAATCTCACTCTGCCAATTAAGCACAACCGACGTCGGAGCCACCACCAAAATCGGTCCTTCATCAGCTTTCTGAAGCATCACTGCAATAGTCTGGATGGTTTTACCAAGTCCCATGTCGTCGGCAAGGCAAACGCCTCCACTCCACGACAATGTTCGCATCATCCATTTATATCCTTCAATCTGGTAGTTTTTCAACTCTCCATTCAAAGTAGACGGAATTTCAAAATCTTCAGTTTGGGAATTATTGATTCTCTCACGTATTGAGAGAAATTCTTGATTTGAGCGATCAAAAGCCTCGTCAAACTCACTACCCAACGAAGCTAAAGCAAGTTCGGGAACAGAAAGTGTATTCTCTAATTCATCATTGTAAAGACGCAAACGATAAATCAGTTGACGCAAAGAATCACTCACTTCGACATAGTTATCCCCGTCGACACGGATATATTTTCCAATGCCGTTTCTTAGGCTTCTCATCAAAGCCAAGAGTTCCATCTTGGTATCTTTAGAAACCAAAGATCCATTTATTTCTATCCATCCACGAGCTCCTTGCACCATGTCAATCTGAAGATCCTGAGGAGTAAGTTTCTGATTAACATTGAATTTGCAACCCTCCATCAGTTCAGCCACAGCCATATCATTATTCTCTTTAGCCCAAGTGATGATGTCGAGGACATTCTCAAGACTAAGAAGAGCAGATGTGACGTCGCTTATATCTTCATCTTCATATATGATTGCCGTCTCCTGGCAGAATTTCTCAAAAGCAAACAGATGTCTCTTCTCCACATCAAAATTTCTTCTGATAAGACGGAGTTTGTTTCCATCATTAAGTATGCTAAGTGCCTGACCTTCTGCTGGAGTTGTGACGTATGCAGAGTCAGCAAACGGTATAATCACCATCTCCAATCTCCACGTTCCGCCCACATTATTATTAGGATACAATCGTATCACCAGACGAGAATCAGCATCTTCAAACGCATCATCTTCATGTATAAGTGGAGAATATATCTTAGTCAAACCATCTATACGAAGCAATGACTGTCTTAAACGAGATTCAGCCTCAGCTGGGAAAGTCTCCATCTGAAGCATCAACTCATATACGTTTCTTTCTTTATCACGTAGATGGATCACACCATAATGAGTGTCGTCTATAGTTCGTACAAACGCATTAGTTTGTTTGCTTAGTTCTGATTGCTTTAGATTGGAATAAACATGGAAATGATTATCGTTTTCTTTATTGATTATCAAATATGGATGCTCAATATTGATATAAACTTGACGCAGTTGCTTTCCCCATTTTGGCATCAAGTAGATATGGTCACAATCTACAAATGAAAGCAAACCGTCTCCGTCTTTGAAAGACACTTGTCCCGCAGGAAGAGTCTTTAGAATGCGAAAATCATCATCTGTGGCACACTCTGGAATCTCTCTACTCTTACCCTTCCAAATACGAGTGATACTGCCATCCCATTCACCCTTGTCATTCTTCTTTTGTAGGAATGGAGACACACGCATCTCCTTTGGTTCAAGCACATAGATAAGTCTCTCATCTCTCTCAACCGTCTTTGGCATCTTCACATTCTCAAGAGAATCAAGCATATACATCCATGGTTTGATTTTGTTGAGACACGAGACAATCGACGAATCAGGATTTAATTCATTCTCTACGAATTTCCAATTAGATGGCTCTGTGCCTAATTCTGAACGGTCGATTAATTCAACGTTGAATTGTAGACAAAGAGCATAAGCCAAACGGACATCGTTGGAATTATACATATCCGGAACAAATCGCTTGGCATTGATAGAGAAATCATAATCCTCAACTTTATTCTTAATCAACGGAATCAAACTCAAATTACATAATTCATCTGAGTTGATTGTCCGTTTCAAAGAGAAAGCACGTAACTTGGATTCATTCTTAATAGGGCTATCCAAGACAAGTGAAATGACATATAGATAATTGAAAATGTATTCGTCGAAGACACCACGTTCTTTCAAGAATCCACCGAAAGATGTCAAAGCCTTTTGGAAAGCCAAAGCAGACTCATCATAACACTCTCGTTGAAGCAGTTTGATTGCATCATATAGTCTACCCCAACCGTTTACTCCATAATACTTGAAATCATCGACTCCCGTCGCCAAATAGCGATATAGGAAGAAACGGTCTCGATTTTCCAGTGATTGGCCATCCCCCACGTCTTGCATATCATAACGATATTCAATTATCGGTTTGATATTATCCCACTGAAAATCATTACGTTTATATAGGCTATCAAGCAATTTGCTTATGATATCTTCAAAATGTTTAGCTGGAAGAGCATTAATGACAGGTTGCCATTGAGCGTCGTCGACAACAGAAAGGAGCATCTCTTTTTGACGAATTCCCAAAGAATATAGTTCGACGGAATCCGAATCCACCAGTCTCATTTTCTCCAACCACCAAGTGCGGAAAGTCATCGATGTATTTCTGTCATCGTCAGGCATTTCACACACCGATTCGATGACTCCTAACCAATCTTCTCTATGATTAATATAAAGATCTGCGACGACGGGAAGCTCACACTCCTGAGCCACCACATATTTAGAAAACAATCCAGACGTACGAGAAATCGGATCGAGCAACCGTTTGTCGCATAGAGATTTAGCCACGATCTGGACATCAATGTCAGCGGAATCTTTACAAAGATAACGCACGGCAAGTCCAGTCATTGAAGATGTACATTCAATGATGTTTCCACAATAAGCATAAACAGCGAGGACAACTCTTTCTGGAATAGAAAGGGAATCAAAATTAAGGTTCATAATCAAAAATTCATCTTGAATTCATCCAGATGTCTTCTGATTTCAAAGAAGAACTCGAGGAATTCATTTTCAAGTTCAAAATAGTCACGCTCCATCACCTCAACAACCTTATCTGAGCAATCAGGCAACGACGTTCCGTTCGACATGAGTTTCAGAGTCTCACGTATGCCATCAATAGTGGTATAGGCGGTCAATCTCTGTTTTGCTATGAAATTGACTGAGAATCGCTGCATCTCCGTCGGCAGACTAAACCAATTCTTAAGGATTATTCCATACGTTCTCCACGCATATCTTCTCAACGTCGACTCATGATAACCTCCCCAGTTTTTTGCCAAGAAATGGTCATAAACGACGTCGCAAACAACACCTGCATAACGTCCTGCCACTGGCACAAATCTATCTTTACTTCTTTTGTAAACTGGATGAGTATCAGTAAATGAATCAATCTCACGATGTAATAATAGTCCGCATTGTATTCGGAATGGATAATCAGACATACGACGTCCCTTCACACAATCGCCGATGTAGTTGCCGATCATCAGTTCCTCATCGTCGTCGCCAGATAGATATATGTGCGCAAGGAAATTCATTAGTCCTGATTAGTTTTCTTTATAAAGGAATTAAGAGAATCACACAATTCAACACTTGTCTTACGTACAGCCCAAGAATGAAGCTGGGAAAAACCAATAGAGAGATGAATATCAAGGTTTTTATACTCTTTCTGTAGTCTTGTGGCTGCGTGCAGGCCAAGCACTGTATATTGGAATTCTCCCTTCGACACCATGATAGCTATGGCTTCGTTGTCGTAACGTGGAATAGTATTGATATAGATCGTATCACCAATCTCTTTCGCAAGATTGTTGATTCTGATTATCGACGGTGAATTTTCGGCCAACGTAACGGTCTTCTCTGCAAGTTCCAACTGGTTGTGGACGAATGTATCTAAAGACGAGGCATTCTCTGTCTCTACAGATTTATTCTTCTTTCTCTGCACCAACACCTGTTTGTCGTGAATCAAGCTCTCTGTAAACAATAATGTGTCACGCAACGAAGTAGTCACAGGAATATAGCGGACAATCACGTCGCAAGCACCATTATTAAGAGCTTCTATAGCCTTATTCAGATTACTCTCAAGTGTATATTTAGCGTTGAGATTCTGCTGGCGGCAAAACTCACGGATCAATTCAAACTGTTCGCCCACAGTATCTCCTTCAGCTGTGATTTGCATTCCATCAGTCGAAGAATCAATATAGACATTCAATTTTCCCTTTTGACGTATGCTTGCGATATCGTCAACTTCAGGCACTTTCGACTTAAAACGGCTTGCTATAAATGAAACCGAAGCTAACACCACGAAGGTGATCATTATCATTTTGAATAACTTGTAGCCGTTCATAGTCTTAAATTTTTAATCGTCAAATGCCACAGAGATTCCCACTCGTACGAATGACGGACTCATCGCATATCCCGGACTTATCAAATAGTTGGAATTGTTACCCATCTTCTGGTTGACGTGATTCCAGACCACAAACATTCTCAACACCTTTAGCTGAGCCTGTCCGTAGACATTAAGCAAAGGATAGTCGCCATACTCCTTCTCTCTCTGAACATAAAGCATTCCAGTGGCAGGATTATATTTCTGAGCGTAGAAACTTGTATGATAATCCAAAGTGGCACCCGCCTGAAGTGTCAAACTCTTCTTGAAAATCGCTGGCGATCTCAAGTAGACGTTGGTGTTCCAAACAAACGTTGGCAACGGCATTATATAACCATCCGACGTAGTCTGGTAAGCGATCTCATTATCCCAATGGAACACACCAAACTTAAGTTTCTCTTTTGCTCCAAGATAGAATACGTTGACTGCATCGGACGTCTGAACTGGCATTGCTTTCTCATTGAAATAGATGTAGTTGTCGACGTTGTAATATCCAACTTTAGCAGTGAATCCGATTCTTGGCATCTCGAAGACACCATCTATAGAAAGACTTCTCTTATTATCGAAGTCGTTATCCCAATTGAAATAATTTGAATAATAATGATCCTCGAAATAATCAGGACACTCATTCTCCAGCTCTAACTTACCACCAAGAGAAACAGGCTGTTTGCCGATATTAAACTGAGTCATGACATCTCCCTTCAACAAATACGATGTCCCTGTAAATTTCTCATCTACGAAATAATACTCTCCAACCACATTGAAGAACAAATGTTTACCAGAGTGCTTCGACAACACCGCTCCTATACCCATTTTAGTATCTTTCGTCTTGCCCCAATTCGGACGGCCACGGTAGCCTACAGAGTCAACATATGCGAT
Organism: Candidatus Scybalocola fimicaballi; assembly: GCA_002317115.1. Classification (GTDB taxonomy): domain Bacteria; phylum Bacteroidota; class Bacteroidia; order Bacteroidales; family Paludibacteraceae; genus UBA1723. The sequence continues at coordinate 25,770 of DCIP01000233.1, read as the reverse complement.
TCCATCTTCTAACTCAATCTCTTTCAACTTATTCACAGCAATAAACTCTCTGTCTGAATCACGATAATCGAACTGTAATCCGTCGGCATAATGATATGTCTTCGAACTTACTGTGTAATATCCAGCCAAACCGAATTTCATCAACTTGTTGAACTCCTCATTCAAAGTAACTCCAAAATTTCCCTTGAACTGGCGGAACAAAACGCTGTCCATTGTTGATTTTGGCATGAATCGACGCGTTTCAGCACTTGCATTATAGAATGTGTCGTGGAATGAATTAGATATTAACTCTGTGTAACGTTTCCAGTCAGACTCATATCGCATATCTGCTATAAACGAGGTAACTGGCACATAATCAACAATTACCGAATCTTCATTCACTTTATATTCCTTCTCAAATCCAAGATGGTACTTGTAGTTGAGATGCATGTTATAGCCATGAAGCTTTGAGAATGTGTTTCCAGTGAAATATACCGGTATAGCCTCATCAGCAGGGTTGCCATATCTTTCTGGAGAAGTGATGTACGACTCATCAAAAAATCCTCCGTTCTCGTAATTCTCAAATTTAGCGAATCCGATGTTCATCATCAGATTGGAACGCAAACCCATATAGCTTCCGAAGAATCCGGCATTGCAGTTTCGTGTAGACGTGGACTCATACGCTCCATACGAATTAATCCAGTCGCCGTACATTCCGAAATTAAACTTTGCTCCTGCGTTCACAGTGAAGATACCACCCACACACTGATCGCTACGGTTGCTCGGACCGGCACCTATAAACCAGAATTTCGAATATGGTTTGCGAGTATTGTAATATAGGATATCGTCTGGAGACGTGTAATTAGCCTCGTAAGGAGTAAAAAAGAAGAAATCAGACTTCTTTTTTCTGTCAGCATAAATCAAAGAAATACCAGGAGATCCAAGTGACGAATGATCAGAATAGCGCAATGTATTCTTATCGGCGATATTAGCGATAAACAACTTGTCAATAGTTGTGTCGGCATACTCACGAACAGGAAGTCCGAGAGGTCCGTCCGCTCTCCACGAAAAATACATCATCGTGTCCTGTGGTCCACGTTTCGATGGCATCACCTCAGTGTGGTATTCAAACGTTGATGATGACGCTGACGAGGAATCAGGCAAAGCAACTATAACCGAATCTGTATTTACCGCTGCAGAATCGTCCTTCACAAGTGAAGGAACAGAATCTTCAGACGTGAAACATACATAAGTAAATTCGTTGGCAGACACCGTTGCACCCGCAAAAACAGAAAGCAATATGTTTATAAATCTATTCATCAAAATTCAATTATTCGCGATCGCTGTCGTTCTTCATATACCAAAGCACATTGCAATTCTCATGACGGAAAATCTTCTCCGCAGTGCTTCTTAACTCCGATGGAGTCACCTTTGAATAATTGTCGAAATCTGTATTGATCAACTCTGGCTCACCAATCATCTCATAGTAGCTTAGACGTTCTGCCTTTGCTGACTCTGAAAGGTCGGAAAGAATCTGCGTCGCCTCATACTTATTCACAACCTTCTCCAACTCAAGAGCCTCAACACATTCGTTCTTCAACTTCTCCAACTCAGTCCAAATCGCAGCCTCGCACTCCTCACGTGAGAATCCATCATTCGGAACTCCAACCACATAGAAAGAACCGTCTTCAAGACTACCACGTATGCAAGCGTCGATAGATGAGAACATTCGCGTCTCCACAATCAATTTCTTATACATTCGCGACGACATTCCATTCGACAAAACATCAGAAAGGATGTCAGAAGCATAGTAATCAGAGTCAAGACGAGCGGATGAACGGAAAATCATATAGAGTTTGTCATTCGGAACATCTCCACGCACCTCTTTTCTTCGCTCCTCCGTCTGCTCTGGAATCTCAACCATCTTACGTTTTTTCACGTCGCGAGAAGGAATATCTCCATAATACTTCTCCACCAATCGCTTCACTTCATCAAGAGAGATATTTCCAACGACAGCAAGATAGGCATTGTTAGGAGCATAATGAGAGAAGAAAAAATCCTTCACATCTGACATTGTAGCATCCTGGATATGCTTGATCTCCTTACCAATCGTTGGCCACGAATAGGTGTGGTCGGCGGGATACATCATAGCAAAAAGATGGTGATAAGCATCACCGTATGGCTTATTCGAAGTACGCTCCTTAAACTCCTCGCTCACCACTCCACGCTGAACCTCAAGTCCCTTGTCATTGAATGCCAACGACAACATTCTATCCGACTCGACCCAGAACCCGATCTCAGCATTCACTGCAGGAATCACAACATAATAGTTAGTCAGATCCTGAGTAGTGAAGGCATTATTATAGGCTCCAGCATTCTGGAGCACAGCGTCATAGTCGTCCACATTGACGGAGCCTGAAAACATCAGATGCTCAAAAAGATGTGCGAATCCTGTATGCTCCGGATCCTCATCCTTAGAACCAACGTCGAAAACAGTATTCAATGTGACTGTCTGAGACGTTTTATCCTCCAAATGCACAACGTGCAAACCATTATCAAGTGTGAACCTATTTGTTTTGACCATAAAAATGCTACTTTAATGCAAAAATAGTTGAAATAAGCGTATTTTTGCATAAAATCGATTAAAAAGCGTGAATTATGATAACATTTCCAAATGCTAAAATAAATTTAGGACTTAATGTTGTAAGTCGTCGCCCAGACGGTTATTCAAATTTGGAGACAGTGTTCTACCCTATCCCCGTTTGCGACGCCCTTGAACTTTCAGATTCAGACGAGAAAGGATTGCAGTTTGTGCAGACAGGATTGGAAGTCGACGGTGATGTTGAGAAGAATCTTGTGGTGAGAGCTTTCCGTGCTGTGGAGAAAGCAGCCGGCCGCACGTTTGACGCCAATGTCCATTTGCAGAAGAGCATTCCGTTTGGAGCCGGAATCGGTGGAGGAAGCGCAGATGCTTCGTTTATGATCCGTATGATGAACGAGCATTATAATCTTGGTTGGAGCAACGAAAAAATGGCTGAGATAGCCATTACTATCGGAGCCGACTGTCCTATCTTCATCTACAACCGTCCAATGTACGCAGAAGGTAAAGGTGAGATTCTTTCCGATATCGACGTGAATCTTAGCGGCTACTATTTCGTCTTAGTCAAGCCAAACGTGCATGTTTCCACAGCCGACGCCTTCCGTGGCATCACTCCTGCACCAGCTAAAATCAACTGTAGAGAGATAGTAGCGTTGCCAATGAAAGAGTGGAAAGGCAAGTTGGAGAACGATTTTGAAAAGACAATCTTCGCTTTGCATCCGTCTGTAGCGGCAATCAAGGAGAAACTCTACGATTTAGGTGCAGTCTACGCATCTATGTCAGGTTCCGGGTCTTCTCTATTCGGTTTCTTTGAAGAAAAACCAAATTTGGAAGGCTTGTTTGGCGACGCTTATGTGTTCTGCGAAAAACTGTAAATGAGTAAAAAAGGTTGGAAATCCCATTCAATTCCTAAAAAAACTTAAAATTGGCGTAAGTATTTGTTTTTATGTGATTTTTGATGTTGTAATATCAAATAAATATGCATAGTTTTGAACTTTAGATTAAAGGTTTAATATTATGGCAAGAAGACTTTGTATTTTAATAACATCCATATTGACTATACTCCTGTATACGTTCATCACAAACGGTTGTTCCGGAAACAAACAATCCACAAATACTACTTGTGAAGAAAAAGCGTTAGATTATTGGATAAAAGGAATCACTGCATCAAAAGACTCAATAAAAGAGGTAATAAGATTATCCGACTCAACTTACGCTTGTTTGGCAGAAGTTGAAAACGAAGGTCTATGCTATTATATTTACACAACAAAGCTTGATAACAAATATTGTAAAGGTTTTGGTGTTTTCTTCCCTACATCTGGGACATTAGGAAATTTTCTTGAGTTGAAAGATGACAATGGAGATATCTTAGATAAAGACAAAAATCCTGAAGCCTGGAACAAAAAAGTTGACGACACCATCATTTGCATTCTAACCAAGATGGTAGACGAGGATTGGGCATACATTTCTAAAGAATAAAGAACAAAACAAATACAACTCAATAAAAAAGCCATAGAATCAAATCTATGGCTTTTTAATTTATCAAATTGATGACAATCGCTTTATTTCAACATTGTGAAATGTCCAGAGTATACCCTGTCTGATCCTTCTACCTGGTATTCATACCAGTAATCAGCAACTGAGTCTTGTTGTGCCTTCCACTCATCTATCTCATCTTGATTCATTTCACCAATCTGTTTGCCATATCGGTCATACAACTTAAATGAAACAATCTCTTGACCTTCTCCAATCTGATCTTCATCATCCTCACTACAACTAACAAATGAAGAAACTGGAAGAATTGCTATCGCCGCATAAGCAGCATACTTAATAAATTTACTCATAAAATTAATTATTAAATTAAACACTAAGATACAATAGCATCGAAATCTAAGACATTAGAATTTTATAACAGTGTCTCTTAACAAATTCTCATTACAATAAAAGTGAACACCATTAGTATCACTTCTAATTCCAGAAGTCACATCATAATAGTTAAACTTCAACTCTCTGACACCCGTTTCTTTTGTTTGAAACTCCCACACTTGATCATGACCGGTAAAAACATATATACTATCAAATTTAGTATAAGGTACTTGATCAAAACCAATTGTGTCCAAACGAATTGAGTCTAAAGGAATTGAGTCTAAAGGAATAGGCACATTATCAAATTTAGAATTCGAATTTTTAATAGCCACGACCGCCGCCTCTTCACAATTCATCCATTGCCAATGGTACGAATGACTTGGACCTAAGCCAAGTATATCAGGATCACAATGAAGCGTCACTTTAATGGTTTCGCTGACAAACTCATCCTTGTCGTCCTCTTTGTCACATGAAATGAACGAAGATGCAGTTAAAACTGTTGCCGCTGTAAGTGCAGCATACTTAAAAAAATTACCCATAAAATAAATTATTAAATTAAAACTAAACTAACTCTTTCATACTTAGCGTCAAAACTTCTAATAATTTTTCGCATTGTTTATTTGACTAAGTACATTAGCAAATTTAGCACAAAATCTATATCGTAAAAAATATTTGAATTAAAAAGAGACAAAAAACAGATCTATTATGCTCAACAACATCGAAATACTCTCAGCAGTAAGACAAACACGTATACTTTTACTCATATCCTCTATATTCAACTGTCGTGGATTATCTCCAATGTATGGTTTATAAAACTCTTTTCCAAAATAGTTGTGTGGACCTCCAAACCGGCAATCGAGAATTGAGGCTAACGCTGCTTCTGGCCATCCACTGTTTGGCGACGCATGTTTGGATCCATACTTCATCAGAAATTGTATTCGTTTAAAATTAATTCCTCCAGCAACAAGGATGAGAAAAGCAGTAAGTCGAGCAGGAATATAGTTTGCAACGTCGTCGATATGAGCAGCCCAACAACCAAAATCTTTATACTTCTCATTTTTATATCCTATCATTGAGTCGAGTGTGTTGACCATCTTATATGCCATCGCACCAGGCACTCCAAGAAGCACAAACCAAAACAATGGAGCTATGACTCCATCCGACAGATTCTCAGCAAGTGTTTCCAACGCTGCTGTTCGGACCTCCTGTGCAGTTAGTTGGGCAGTATCACGTCCTACGATTCGTGCAACCTGACGTCGTCCTTCATCCAAACCTTCTTCAAGAGCTTCAAACACCATTCTTACCTCCTTGCGAAGTGTGTGGCCTGCCAAACAGAAAAAAAGGAGAATTGATGAAATTATGAGATGAAGTATTGGCAGTGGTTCCAACAACTTAAAAATAAACCATGTAAGCAGACCAATTCCAAGAATGCTGATCACCGCAAACAATGCACCTTTGAGTTTTCTATTGTCTCCTCTATTCAATCGTTTCTCTCCAAACGAAATCCATTTTCCCATATACACCACTGGATGCGGCAAAGACTCTGGATCTCCAAAGCAGAGGTCGAGAATCCAAGCCAAAAATAAGATAACTGGAAGCTGATGAGAAAAAATTGCGTCGATTATTTCCATTGTGAAATTGCTTTTATCAATTCGTCATTTTCCTTTTCCGTCTGGACAGCGATACGAAAATGTTGTGGAGACAGCGTCTGAAAATTGCTTGCATCACGAATCAGAATTCCGTGATTGGATATCAGATAATCTTTCAATTCACTTGCTTTACCTTGTGACAATCGGCATAAAAGCATGTGAGAATCCGAAGGCGACGTCGCTATACCCAATTCATGCATTTTATTTTCCACTCGTCGACGCTCCGCAATCAATTCATCCACGGGGATATGATACTCATTCTTATGCTCCAACAAATAATGTCCGGCCTCTATGGCTAATGCATTGACCGACCATGGCATACGATTATCTCTAACCTTAGAAAGCAAATTTGAATTGCCTACCACATATCCCAAACGTAGTCCTGGCACACCGTAATCCTTTGTCATTGAACGAAGCAAAAGGACATTGTCATAATTGGCAGCCTCATCCAAACTTATTATAGATTCCTTTGTATAAGCAGCATAACTCTCGTCGATCACGAAGATATCATCTGAATTGGATTTGATTTTGCTTATCAAATCATCTTTAGGCATAACATAGCCAGTTGGATTATTTGGAATACAAAACCAAAAGATATTACGTCTTTGAAAATCAACAGATTGATTCGCCAGACCTTTATATGCATCTGCATATTCTGAAAAAGTAGGCTGAGGAATTACCGTATTAAAGCCATGAAATGTACGTGCGATAAGATAAATGGCTTCAGTGGCTCCGTTAGTCACCATCACACAATCAGAATCTAATCCACTAATTTCTTCTATTCGTTTTTCCAAAGATAACGGAGAAGGCTCTGGATAATTGGCAACAAGACGCATTGATTTGCTCAGATGGTCGAATAATCCATCATGAGAAAAGCCAGCGTAGATATTAGATGAAAAATTGATTCTTACGCCACCATAATTATGTATGTCATCACCATGTCCGTTAATCATTCCAACTGTATATTTGATTAATATCTACATATTTTCGTACATGATCAGCAAGACGATCGTAAGGATCTTCAATAGGTTGGAGAGTCGTTGGTGTTGAATCCTTTAATATATAATCAATTACAGGTTGATTATCCAAAAATCCGTGAATATAAGTGCCAATCACATTATCACAAATCATATAGTCACGATTGTCTTCTACGATTTCATCATCCTCCAGTCTTCCACTTCTTCCTTGATGAATTTCGTAACCCTTACAAATCGATCCTTCAAACATGAATTCCACCTGCTGTGTAGTTTTTTCAGTTGACATCACGGTATGGATATCAAGCAGACCAAGTCCAGGTAACGAAGGGATATTTCCTTCCACACCATCAGGATCATTTACCGTCTGGCCTAACATCTGATATCCTCCACATATTCCAATTATAGTCTTGCCCGCCTTATGAGCCATAAGGATTGCTTTGGCTACTCCGTTGCGACGCAATTCAAGAAGATCATCAAGAGTGGCTTTAGTGCCAGGCAGAATTATAATGTCAGCAGATTCGATATCTGCAATATTGTTTGAATAATATAGGTTGACGCGGGGATCTCGTTCCAACACATTGAAATCAGTGAAATTGCTGATGTGTCTCAACATCACAACAACCACGTTGATTAATCCATCTTTTCTGCTCTTCTGCTTACTGTCGAGAGCAACACTGTCTTCTTCGTCGATATTAATGTGGGGAAGCATTGGCACCACGCCCAAAACCGGCACTCCACAAATATCTTCCAACATCTTCTTTCCGCTTTCAAACAGACGTATATCGCCTCTAAATTTATTGACTATTATCCCTTTAATCAGTTTACGGTCTTCAGGAGTCTGCAACATAATTGAGCCATAGCATGAGGCAAAGACACCGCCTTTATCTATATCTGCAACAAGAATAACGTTGGCTCCAGCATGTTGAGCCATTGACATATTTACGATATCTGATTCACGAAGATTGATTTCAGAAACACTCCCAGCTCCTTCCATCACAATAGGATTATACTTCTCTGACAATCTGTCGAAAGCCTCATGTACGGCTCGACGCAATGGTTCACGGCCTTCTTTGCGGAAATAGTCGTAAGCAGAACGATTGCCTATTGGTTTTCCATTAAGCACAACTTGTGTGGTATGCTCACTATTGGGTTTGAGAAGCAATGGATTCATATCTGTATGAGGTGGCAATCCACAAGCATCAGCCTGGACCGCTTGGGCACGACCAATTTCATAACCATCTGGAGTGGCGAAAGAGTTTAATGCCATATTCTGGGCCTTAAACGGAGCAGGATGATAACCGTCTTGCTTAAAGATGCGGCAAAGAGCAGTAGCGATGACGCTTTTCCCCACGTCGCTACCAGTGCCAACCAACATTATGGGTTTTAGAAAATTATTCCGCATAAGATAAGCAATAACAGATAATTATAAAGTTCAATTATGATGAATGTGGCCCCACAGCAATCACCAGTGTATCCTCCAATACGACGTTTCATCCACTTAAATAAAAAATAAAGTACTGGAGCGTTTAGAGTTAACGCAGACAACAGCATAGCCAAATATGGTTTCGTGCCTTTATTATAAACCAACTTATTTTTCGCATCTTCCACGTCGCGAGCATAAGGAAGGAAATAGACAATCATGGAACTCATGTATTTGCTGAACACATCAACCACAATCATACCACTTGCCATCTGCCACAAAGGTATCATGGAAGAAATGGAGGAAAGTACCGTCGACAATAAAAGATAATAAAGGATCAAGCCTACAACTCCATAAGTGCCGATAAATGAATCCTTCATGATTCGTAATGTTCGCTCTCTATCTTTTTCAGGCGAACCTGTTGAACCTCCACCGAAGCCATCACAGAAATCAGCAAAACCATCTTCATGTAATCCTCCAGTCAACAAAACACGGCTAATCAAAGCCAATATAACCGCCACATTAATCGGAAGGCACAATGATGCCAAACAAAATACCATAGCCATGATGCCACCTGTGAAAAAGCCAGCAAACGGCCACATCGGCACCATATTCTCATAATGACGAGACTCTAAGAATGTGAGTCGCCAGAATGGGATTCTTGTAAAAAAACTAAGAGCAGCAATCAAACGTTTCATCAGCACAATTTATTCATCATTTAATTTTCACAGGTATTCCAGAGACCATCAAAGTGACAGAATCGGCTTTTGAAGCCACATATTGGTTGAGCCAACCAAGCAAATCTGTAAATCTACGTTGCACAGCATTAACACTCGTGCCTCCCCATCCTATTTCATTGGTCACGAAGATAAAAGTAGCATCTTGACGAGTGAACGCATCAAACTCACGCTTGATTGTATCCAACACATCGTCAATTTCAGCCTCATCTCCTGCTTCAAAGAAAAAGTTTGTCGACCATAAAGTGAGGCAGTCAATCAGCACAACTCTACCTGACAATTCATAATGCGAAAGATATTTCTCCTCCTCAATATTAGTCCACTGCTCCCCTCTCCTTTCTTGGTGACGTCGCACTCGTTCACGAAACTCTTCATCCCAGATATGGGCCGTCGCCATATAGACGGGATTACCAGAAAGAGAAAGAGCCAACTGTTCAGCATAAGTGCTCTTTCCTGAACGTTGACCACCAGTTATGAGAATGATTTTAGTCATATCTTATAGCAAACCAATCGCCTCCTTTAGCGAATGAATCTCAAATTCAACTGGTTCGGGAGCAGTAAAAGTATCTGGCTTACGATTGAAAAACATTGTTGCCAATCCGACACTCTTGGCTCCTAAAATATCTGTGGAGAAATTGTCTCCGATCATAAGTGTATCGGAAACGGTTGCTCCCGTCTCCTTAAATGCGTATTCAAAGAAAACTGGACTTGGCTTGTTTGCTCCCGCGTCTTCAGACAATATGATTTTATCAAACAAATCCAATAGTCCACATGATTTCAATTTCTTATACTGCACTTCATGGAATCCATTGCTGCACATAAATAATTTATATCCTTTCTGCTTCAAGTAATCCATCAATTCACGTGCACCGTCCACCAAACCTGGTTTATTAGAGCAGAATTCAAGAAAGACGTCGCTCACTTTTAGGCAATATTCCGGAGTAGGATTAAATGGTTTGCCATTAGAATCCACACCTTCCGACAATGGTCGGCGGAAGCGTTCAAGGATAAGATAATCTCTATCGATTTCACCCTTTGCATATTGATCCCATAATTCCACATTTGTCTTCCAATAAGACTGATGGAATTTGTTGTAGTCCGGGAAGTATTGATCTAAATGGAAATATTCGAACATCTCCTTTAGAGAGATATTTGCATTTCCTTTTGTATCGTATAAAGTGTCGTCGAAATCGATAAAGAGATTCTTGTACATAATGAATGGATATAAAATTTGGATATTATTATGCGACGGTATAAATTTTAGTGACGCGATAGTATCACATCACACAAAACATCGTTGGCACTATTGCTGACTTGAGACCAAGACAATGGCAAGGGCAAAGACCGACATCTCCCGAAGACAAAGAGTTTCATTCTGTGAGATGCCGCCATATTATTATAGCAATCACTTTTAATGCTTCTTGCGAAGCGTACTATTTAATTGGCTTTGCATGCCATAAGCGAGATGTCAGCAATAGTGTCATAAAGGGCGACGGTACGATTCTTTGCGACCATACGCATCGTCCACCGAATACCCTCTCATTCCCCCTTATAGGAGGATGATATTTTGGTTATTTTTCGTCAAGCGAAGAAAGATAGTCGAAAGTAGACTGTAGTTCGTTTGGAACTATGATCTTCAACGACGAAATATTCTCAATCTCACGTCGCTGCCATGAGCAGAAATCAGCGTTGATCTTCTTCGACTCCGTCATATAAGCGTCGATTTTATTCTTATATTCTTCAGTCTGAGCCGCCTTGGCAAGATTAAGTTTTTTCTTGATCGACGTTTTGATCTGATTCAAACGTTTCTCTGCATCACGGTGCTCGCTCTGCAACTGCAAGTAAACCTTCTCCACATCTTGCTCGTCAACAGATCCTTCATAACGATAGATAAGCAGTGAGCTTCCCTCTCCTTGAGTAGAGATTGGTTTGGACAAGATTTCCTGCAAACGACGTCGGGCCACAGAAAATGGTTCATCTGGATGGATGAATTTACCGAAAGCGGCTGCTTTAGCTTCCAACGAATAATACTCACATCTCTCAGCCACAGATAATGTCTTGATGATATCCTGCTCTGTTAGTTCAGGATCTCGTGGAGGCATATTATTGATGGTAATATTCTCATGTTCAGCCCAATCATTAAGAGTGACGTTGGAAACCTCCTCCATCATTCTCTCCTTAGTCTTCACAGCCTCACGCATCCACGCACAAAACGAATGCATCTCAGCCACTCTTGTCACCAAAGCATTAAACTCCGCAAGCTGATGTGTGGCATAACCAATCTCCACCTGCTTGCCTTTATCGTTGGCTGAACCTACGATGTCTACAAAACCGTTTACAAAAGAGGCAGCCTCAAGTTTTGCTTTGCAACCTGCGATAATCTCAGTGGCAAGTTCCGACAAGTGAGTCGCTGCTGTTGAAGTTATACCTCTCTCATTCTTATCCTCGTCGCTATTAGCGAAGAATGTCATATCTCTGTTAATCAATTCCATAGTCTAAACTAACAATCCTTTTTAATCATTCAACATACGAACATCTCAAACTTTGGGAAGATTTCATCACTATCCCACTCTTTATTTTTAGATGAAGACGCTACTGTTTTCTGACTCTCGTTTAGCACTCCTTCAGGATACTGCATTGTGACACAGTGAAGTGAGCCATGCTGACGGATCAAAGTCTGGCAGTCAACACCTATAACCTCTCTATCCTTGAACACCTTCTGCAAAGTAGCGATTGCCTCCGCGTCGTGCTTCTGATTATAAGTTGGGACAAGCACGGCTTTATTCATAATCAAGAAGTTGGCGTATGTTGCAGGAATACGCTCACCATTCTCGTCTATAACAGCATCTGGCATCGGTAGCGGAACAAGGTTGAATGGTTTACCCTCGATATCTCTCAACGCTTTCAAATCATCCTCCATTGCTTTTAGCCACTGGTAGTGATCATCATTCACGTCATCACATTTCACATACGCTATCGTTGTGTCGTCGCAGAAACGAGCCAATGTATCGATGTGGCCGTCTGTATCGTCGCCAATAAGATCACCATTATAGAGCCAATGAACTTTCTTCAAATTAAAGATCTTCATCAAGATTTCCTCAACCTGCGTTCCTGAATACTGGTTGTTTCTATTCGGAGCATTCAAGCAATTATAAGTAGAAAGAAGTTCACCACGAGTATTAAACTCCACACTTCCTCCTTCAAGAACAAACGGAATATCCACAACATCAACGTCGGCAGAGAAAAGATTCTTCTTGCGCATCTCTGATGTTATCTGATTATCCTTGTCCGACGCGAATTTCTGGCCCCAACCGTTGAAGATGAAATTGCAAACTTTCAATTTTCCATCTTTAACCATTGTGATGCCACCGTGGTCGCGAGCCCAAGTGTCGTTGCTTGGAATCTGAGTGAAGATAATCTGCGAATAATCAACATCACCAAGTTGACGTCGCACTTCAGCCTCATCCTGACAAACAATGACAAGTTTCTCAAAACGGATGATTGCCTTTGCTATATTACAGAATGTACGTACAGCGTCGTCGAGGATATAATTCCAATCGGTATCTTCGTGAGGCCATGTAAGCTGGACAAAACTCTGATGTTCCCACTCTGCTAATGCTCTATATTCGTTGTTCTTGTAGTTCATAATTCACTTGATGATTATTCTGCAAAGATAATGGATTTTTGATACTTATTAGGTATCACTTTAAAACAAAAAAATTGGGATGAAGAAATCTCCATCCCAATTCTTTTATAATTTGTCGACGCGAATATTCCCGTCTAAACAATCTCGTTATTACCAAGCATAAGACAATCCAAGAGTTGTGCTCTCCCAGAACTGCAAGAATGCCTTACGGTAACCATAGTTGTAGTCGCTCTCTGTGAACTTAGCGTCACGGATTTCGATCTTCTTGTCAAGAACGTCCTCGTCTGCATCCTGGATCTTCTTGTGGTAGTTGATCTCTGCTTTGTCGTACTTCAACTGAGTCTTAACAGTAAGATCAATGTGCTTGCTAAGTTTGAACAACAAATCCAAGTTGTACTTGATAGACCAACCGTGAGAGCTCTCGTAGATATCAGTCATTTCGCCGTTGTTCAAGAACTTAGTCTCTTTATTAGTAGCGATCAACTCACTTACGAAATCATCCAAGCTAACGCTCTGAGCTCCGTTGTTGACAACACCCTTGTTGAACTGAGGATACTTCTTCTTGAAATCTTCGCTAAATCCGTATGTTTCCTTATTATAAGCGTAGAAACCTTCAAGCTTAGAGATCAAAGTGAACTTCTTGTTGAATGCCTTTGTATAATTAACAGTCAACAATGCACCAAACTCCTTACGTACATCCTCGTAAGTTCCGTCATTGTCACGCTTCATTGAGTAGTTAGGTGCGATATCATCATCCTTACAGAATGTGAACTTACCAGTGATTGGAGAAACGTAGATTGACAAATCTCCCTTGCACTGAGTTGGAACGAAATCGATACCGACAGATGCCTTCACGATGTTTGGATTACCAAACTTGTTCTGCATCATACCCATAGACTTGATGCTGTCTCTGCTTAAATCGTCAAACATATCGTTAACACGGCTTACAGCTGTCTCGTTTGGCTGCAAAGATCCCTCTTCCACAAGTTTGTCCTCGTTTTCAATGAACCATGCATCAATATTGTCATAATTGTATGTTGGAGTGATACGAGACTCAAAAGATGCCATAGCACTGTAATAGATGCTCTTAGATGCCTTGTAACCATACTTTGTAGACAAGCTCAACTCATCAAGTGCCTTATGAACCTTTGGATTGTGCTCGTACTCAGAAGATAGGTTGACACCATACTTCAAAGTGAAGTTGTTATCCCATTTGTTCTTTCCTTCTGCGTAGTTGGCATTTAAGATCAAGAAACCGTCAACCGCAAAAGTTGAACCGATACCGTCGTGAGAATAAACATTGTGGAAAGTCTGAGCGGCATTCATACCAACCATACCTGGGAACTTCCACAACACAGTATCCTTCTCAGCAGAATCCTCAGAATCAGCTTCTTTAATCTCATCAGCGTGAGATTCAACAAGTGAAGAGACTGTGCTCTGTGTCTCCTTGATATTTTTCAATCCATCATTTACATCATTCTGAGCAGTGACTGTCGACACACCCATCACAGCAATTACAGATGCAAGCAAAGTATATTTTGTCTTCATTGTCTTCTATGCTTTTAAATTATTAAAATGAGTATGAAATAGCAAGTGCCGATGACTCCCAGAACTGCCAGAATGCCTTCTTATAACCGTAGTTATAGTAGTTTGCATTTCTATTCAACAAACTCAAACGAGTATCGTCGCTATCACCCTTGTCAGCACGGATTAGATCCTTGTGGTAATCAACCTCTGAGTTATCATACTTCAACTGAGTCTTAACGTTGAACGACAACCACTTAGTTGCCTTAAGAATAAACTCTGTCTTCCAAACGATATAACGTCCGTGTCTTGCGACATAATCAGCTTCTGTCCAATCTTCATAAATATTGCTAAGATCAACAAGCATCTGGTTTCTTGTAGCGTCTTTAGAAAGCTGGTAGACGCGAGGTTTACCGTATGCTGCGAAGAATGCCTCAAGAGAAGAGTTCAAAGTGAACACATCATTGAACTGCTTAGAGAAGTTCATGTTGAATAGGACACCGGCCTCAAAACGAGTGTTCTTGTAGATATTGTCATCGTCGTCGATTCTCTCCATTGAGTAGTTCTGTGCGATGATATCATTCTCACAGAATGTCCAACGTGCAGAAAGCGGAGACACGTAGAAGTAGAAATCCAAAGAGTCAGCCACCTTGATATCCAAACCAAGAGACATCTTAGCGTATGCTGGATTGACAAACATGTTCTTTACGATACCTGTATCGATTCTCTGCTCACGATTTGTCTCCTTGAAGTCGAAATCGTCGTCCGACATTGAATCAATCACGTCGTAGCTGTAAGTTGGAGTGAACTGAGTCTCGAAAGATGCCAATGCTGTATAGTAGACATTCTTGTCTGCCAAATAACCGTACTTTGTAGTCAACTTCAACTCATCATTCTGCTTTCTCCAGAATGGCTCTGCCTCGTAGTTCTTAGAGTAGTTAGTACCATAACCCAACTCCAACTTTGAATTCCACTTGTGCTTTGCGCGTAGGTAGTTGGCATTGAATGTCGCTGAAAAATCAACACCTACAACTGTTCCTTCTCCCTCAACTGAATATGGGTTGTGAGAAGTCTGGACACCAGACAATGTCAAAGTTCCAGGGAACTTCCATGATGCTGTGTCAGCGGCAATTTCTGTCTTAACGTTTGCTGCGTCGGCCTTAGCCAAACTTGTAACAACGGACTTCACCTCATTGTTTTCATCTACCTTTACGTCCTGAGCAAAACCAGTTGCTACAGCAGATACAACGAAAAGAGATACGAATAATTGTTTTTTCATCCTCATGTATACCTTTTTAATCTATGTTTCTTATTTCTGTAATCCCTGCAGACGGGCAATGTACTTGCCGATAATGTCAAACTCGATATTTACCACCGAGCCAACCTGAATGTCGCAGAAATTTGTATGCTCCAATGTGTACGGAATGATAGCCACTGTAAACTGATCTCTCTTAGATCGGCAAACAGTCAAACTTGTGCCGTTGACTGTGACAGATCCCTTCTCAACTGTAAAATAACCAGCTGAGATCATCGAATCGTCGGCATTATACTTGAATGTGAAATAGTGGCTTCCCTGCTCTTCCTTACGCTCAATACAAGTGGCAGTCTGGTCGACGTGACCCTGTACGATATGGCCATCAAGTCTGCCATTCATCATCATACTGCGCTCAAGATTAACTTTAGAGCCAACTGACAATTTTCCAAGATTAGATTTGTCAAGAGTCTCCTTGATAGCAGTGACTGTATATTCGTCTCCGTTGATGTTCACCACTGTAAGGCAGACACCATTGTGAGCAACACTCTGATCAATCTTTAATTCTGATGTGAAAGGGCAAGAAAGCGCAAGATGCAAGTTTGTCCCATCCTGCACCAATTTGCGCACAACGCCCATTCCCTCTACTATACCTGAAAACATATCTAAAATTTTCTGCAAAATTAATGTTTTTTTTTGATTTATATGCTATATAATAGGAAAGAGACGTGTCACCCACGTCTCTTACCTGATATTTCAACTATTTGCTTTGCCGTATTAATGTGAAATGACCTTGCAAACTGTAATCGCCTTCGTCAATTTCTATCGTATACCAATAGTCTGTCGACGGCATTGGTCTTCCATTGTAGATTCCATTCCAACCGTCGAACTCATTTTCATAAGCTTCCAGTCTTCTTCCAAAACGATCATAGATATAGATTCTATAATTCGTATATTTTTCTATTCCTTTGATATCCCATTTGCCGTCGTCGGAATCATCAGGACAGAAATAGAAATCAGGGGTTACTGGCGTACGATAGTAGAAACTCATACTGTCTTTGCATCCGGTCTCCTCGTCGTATGCAATAATCTTATACATTCCTGCCTTATCAAAGGTCAATTCTCCTGACTCATTCTTATCCTCTTCATGGCCCATCCAAATAGTAGTATAAGTGATATTTCCAAGATTATTGAAAACATCAATCTTCACCTCGTCTCGCTCCTCTCGAATGTTTCCAATGGCGACGTGGTTGCGTTGACTTGGCTTTCCTATCGGAGCCATATTCATATCCGGACATGCTCCCTCCACATAGATTGTGTCACAGATAAATGTGGAGTCTTTAATGATTCTTACGCCACATCTATATACAGTGTCGGAATATGTAGTGTCGCCAGTATTGACAGTGACATTATAACGGATAATACTGTCGCATCCGTTTGCGGCTTTATAGACCTCCTCGTATGTTCCGCTTTGTGTCACTCTCTTTCCATGGACAAAAAACGACTCATCCCAACAAATTGTCTCGTCGTACTCTGTCACCTTCTCTCTAAGCTCAATCTTTGGCGGACAGATTGTATCGTAGACTGGTGGTGTACACGGATCTTTTTGAGCCCACACTGCGACACAGCCTCCGTTAAACTGATCCTGCAACAATTCGAGTGTGGTACCTTCGTAAGTCAAACCTTCACCTATCCAATGAATTTCATCCAGGTTACTCTCTGTGTAGAATCGATAAATCTCTGTTTTACAATCTGGTATCTTCTCGCAAATAATCTTTACGAAATCAGGTTCTTTCGGAGGACACTCTTTATAAACCATCGCATTGCTACAGTCGGAGAAATCCTCCTCATAGAAATCATCGTTGATCTTTACTGACATATATGTGATCATACCGCCAGAGTTATCCCAAGTCAAACTTAGCAAGTCAAGCGTACAGATATTGTAATGGGCTTTTTCCCCTCCCGACTTTGTGATTACACCGTCCTTATACTTGAACCACATCTCACTCTCTCCCCATGAATATCTCAAGCCTGCCTCTATTTTGCTCGTGTCAGTAGCAGTGACAGAGAGAAGCTTCTTATGAGGTTTACTTCTCAACACGTCGTCAGCGTTGAACTCCAGCTCCTCCTGGATAGTAAACCAAATCTCAGACTGAGTGGTGGTAACTCTGCCAGGAATCATCTTGTCTGAATTGCGATATCTGAAATGGATTTCGAAAGAGTCGAGATCACAACTCTGCATATCAAAAACAAATTTTGGCACAAGATAGGGATTGGTATTAGACTCAAAATCAGGTAGGGCTCCACCACTGCCAGAGAAGAAATCCTCAGGAAGATAATTTTCTATAACTTCTTCTGTCCTTCTGTCAACCAAATAAGCTCTCCATATCGAATCGGTCCCGCACGCACTGAATTTCTGCGCGTTTAGCGAAGGAAGAGACATAAAGAACGAAACTATAAATAAAAGAATCGTCCTGAATGATGTGTAAGTATGTTTAGAATTCAAGTTCATAATCACCTATTTAAGACTAACATTTCACATTCTTGTTGATCCATCTGCAAATCAAGAACAACATAATCGCTGCCACTCCCGACATAACAGCAAAAACCATGAAGAAATCATGCAAGTTTGTGATTTCATATCCCATGAATGACTTTGCCACTATAACACCGTCGGCATTGGCCTCTGGATACAAAGCTGATAGCACTCCGGCAAACTTGTTGGCTGTGGCTGACGATAATAGCCAAACGCTCATAAGTAGCGACGCGAATCTTGCCGGAGACAGTTTGTTGACCATCGACAATCCGATTGGAGACAAACTTAACTCTCCGATACTCAACACTAAGTATAGAGTCGTGATCCACATCATCGAAACTTTTTCTCCTACCGGAACATCATCCACTCCGTAGGCGATAAAGAAGTAGCCGAACGACAACAATGCCAAACCTATCGCTTGTTTAGTTGGCGACGCAATATGAATATTCTTCCCCTCCAACATCATCCACATCGACGACATCACTGGTGCCAACACAATAATGAAAATCGGATTCAACGACTGGAAATTACTTGTGTTCACCTCTTCTCCAGAGTTGACAAAGATGTATGAGATAGTCACCGCAAAGATAATTACCGACAAATATGTTGGCAACGCAAAACTCTGATTGCGTCTTTTTCCAATCACATAAGTCAACGCAACGACAACCAATGTAATCAAAACTATAGCAGCGACCTTTAGTGTATCACCCATTTTCACATCAAAGAATTTTGGCAATACTCTATCTGTTTGCTCATCAGCAAAATATGTCAACGATGCTCCTGCCTGCTCAAATGCCGCCCAGAAGAAAATCACGAAGAACGCAAGAATATAGATCACAAGAATATTGCGTCGTTCTTCTTTGGTAACAGACTTATCTGTAATGATATACAATGGCACTACCCCACTCAAACTATAAATCAAGGCTCCGATGTAATCACCGTCGAAAAGCCAATAAAGCAATCCGAAGACAGCAAATTCCAAGAATACGAACAAACCAACTTTCTTCTTGTCTACTTGCATTGTCGACGACGATTCTTTAATCTCTGTCGACGGTACTAATTTTGGCAATCCACCAATCTCCGCTCCTTCTGGAGTGACAAGATACTTCTCCTTTCCAAGTATGAAAGAGACAACTCCAATGATCATTCCGACACAAGCTGCCAAGAATCCATACTTGAAATCTTCAGGATTTCCTGTGACTCCGAAATAGCCACAAACCAACGGTGAAAAGAAGGCTCCGAAATTGATGCCCATGTAGAAAATCGTATAGGCGGAATCTTTACGTGGATCATTGTCGGGATACAATGTCCCGACCATGCTTGAAATATTTGGTTTGAAAAATCCGTTACCAAGTACCAGCAAACCAAGTCCGGCAATCAGAAGAGATTGGGTAAGAGCTCCCTGACCTAAAAATGAGGCACAAAGGAAAAGGAAAAACTGTCCTAATGCCATCAGCAATCCACCAACGATGATAGATCGTTTATTTCCCCAGAAATTATCTGCTATATAGCCGCCAATCAACGGAGTAAGGTAAACTAATCCTGTATAATTGCCATACATCTGCGACGCCGCTTCCTTATCATAGTTCAATGCTCCGATAAGAAACAACGTGAAGATTGCACGCATTCCATAATAACTGAATCTTTCCCACATTTCTGTTGAGAAAAGAAGATATAAACCCGTCGGATGACTTTCGTTTGCCATATTTTATAATTTATTCCACCGATTTACAAAGGTATAAATAAATTTTGGCAAAGCAAAATCAATCGTTTATCCAATAACTTGTGATGGTGCGACTCCAAAATATTCCTTGAATTTCTTTGAGAAATAAGCAGGATCTGAGAATCCTACCTTATATGCGATATCGCTGATTGACAGCGACTGGTTTGGCATCGTCAGCATCGTATGGGATAGATTCATACGGTAGTCGAGAAGCAACTGAATAGGAGTCTTGTCGAAATGCGTTGTGCAACGTCTGCCAAGTGTGGCTGTACTCATGCAAAGCAACGACGCCATCTTTCCGATAGTAAGGTCTGTCTCAGAGTAATGCTCCTCTATCATTTCATTGAAATCCTTCACAAAGCCGATTTCAGGAGACTCTTCCTGATTTATAGGAGAAGCATCTGGAGCCTCATCCTTCAATTTCAAGATATTATAGATCTTGAGTAGCAATTCCTCATTCTTGAATGGTTTGTTGATATAGTCGAGTGCTCCGACCTTCAACGTCGACATTTTTGCTCTCTCACTGCCCGACGCCGACATTATCACAAACGGAATCATCTTTGTCTTCTCCTGCGAGCGAAGCATCTTGCACAGTTCTATACCGTTCACAATCGGCATCTGCAAATCGCTGACAATCAAGTCTGGAATCATCTGTAATGCCTTGGAATACGCCACCTGACCGTTAACGGCGGTCTCAACCTTAGAATAACCGGACAATAGATTCTTGATATTGTCGAGAATCAACTCGTCGTCTTCGACAATCAAGATTCTCTTATTCTGCAGGAATGAAAAATCAAGTGTGACATTCTCAGCCACGTCGAGCTTCTTCTCTGATTGTTTTCTTTCTGCGGCTGGCATCTCCACCGTAATCTGTGTTCCCTTCCCTACCTCACTCTCAATCTGCATCGTCGCTCCGAGAATATCAAGATAACTATAGATTAGAGAGAATCCCAAACCAGTGGACACTTCTCCACTGAATCCTGTCTCACCGTTCTTCACCACACCTGTAGATGAACGCAATACAGCCAATTGCTCCGGCGTCATACCGATTCCATTATCAGCAAACTCCACAAAGAATCTTCCATCCTTAGAATAAGTCGACAGTACTATCTCTCCATTTTCAGGAGTGTATTTAATACTGTTGTTCATCAAGTTACGAAGAATCGTAGAGAGCATTTTTTCATCTGAAGATGCGTAATCAGTGGTTTTGAATTTACGCACGATAGAGATCTGTTTGTCCTCGATTACCGCACAATTCAGATTCACTACCTCTTCCAAGATAGCGACGACATCAGTCTCAACAAGCACAGGCTTCGTAGTCTCACGTTTGGCGATTGCCCAATTCACAAGTGAAAGCATCGTGTTCTGCAAAGTGCTTGCCTGCTCGTATGCCTTCTTCAGTTTCTCAGTTTCCTGACTCTTCGGAGCATTCTCATCACCGTATGGTGACAACGCGCCCACTATTCCAAACATCGAATTCTTCAAGTCGTGGGCAATCACAGATATGATATTCTCCTTCATATCAAGAGCAGTACGGAGTTCCTCTGTTCTCTCCGCCACCTTCTCCTTCAAGATCTTCTCCTGAATAGTATGTTTGCGTAGACGGTACTCATAAGCCACCTTGAAAGCGAGAATGATGAATGCCAGCATACCCAAGTAGAACCACCACGATTGATACCACACTGGCGCCACATCAATCTTCATCATTATAAAGTCGGATGGTTCAACCTTGTTCGCGTCTGCCGAATAAGCCACCTTTAGCTGGAAATCTCCACTTGGCAAATAGGTGAATTTAATCACCTTATCTTCAGGCACTTCACTCCAGTTGTCATCCTTGCCATCAAGTTTATAATAGAGTTTATCCTGAACATTTTCACGGAAATCAGCCACCTTGACCTCCACCTTGACATTGTTGTTGTGAGACGCGTCAATCTCAAGGATTCCATTAGGATAGGCACGTTCACCGTCGACATAGACAGAGCCCCAATTCAAATCACCGATCTTATTTTTCTGTGGTTGGAGCGAATCCGACACAATATAGAATCCACTTGATGTACCGGCCAAAATCTGCCCACTCTTTCTCACAAGAAGCGATGAATTGGTAAAGAATTTCTTTTGTGTCTTCGACGAATTAGTTGGAATCAACGAATATCTCTGCGTAGTGGGATTGAAAGTAAGGATGCCAGCCGACGTCGCGCAGACAAAAGCACCGTCGTTTTTCTTCTCTATCGACCTGAAATCCAATCCAGACGGAAGATAATCAAGCATCTTGTATTCAAGTGTCGACTCCAAAATCACCATTATTCCACGCGTCGTCGCCACATAGAGATTGCCATAACCATCCATCTTGGAATCGGCAAACATAATAGGATTATGAGTTTTTTCCAGCACCACGCAAGGCAACGCATGCTTAACCTTACCATCCTTAATCAATGCAATGGAGTTGGAAGTGACAATCCAGACATTATGGTTAGGAGTCTCCAATGCACTGAACACCCAATTGTCCTCAACCGTATAATCACCCTCACGCAATTCTATTTTCTCCCATTTGCCATTAGTACGCTTCACCCACAACCCCATACCTGCTGTGCAGAGATAGATTTCACCGTTGCTCAGCTCCGTGACTGAAAAGACACATTTCGGACGGGCTATCTCCGGGTATTCAAAATCAAGAATCTTCGTTTGGAAAGTGTTTGGATCCATCTCAAGAATTCCGTCGCCCCAAGTAGGAAGCCAAATCTTGCCATTTTTACTCCAATCCGCGCGAAGAATATTATTTGAAGTGAGCGAAACCTTTCTCTTAACCTGGAATTTATTGTCGAGCACATACACTCCCTGGCCATCAGTTGTTACGAAGATATCTCCGTTAGGCAATTCCAAGAAATCTGAAACGACAAGATTCTCAAGTCCAAAATCAGAAGAATAGTTCACTCCCTTCTCCCTGTCGAGCGAAAGACGGAAGACACCACCCATCTGAGTGCCAAGCCAGATATCATTGTCCTCAGTCTGAATCATCGTGTAGATTTTGCTCAACTCTTTTGGCTGGTCACCGTATGAAAGGATATGCTCAAAAGTGGATTTCTCATTCAAATCAGTGTCGACGCGCCAAAGCCCATCTCCGTCGGTAGCCATGTATAGTTTGCCATCCGACGCAAGGACAACATCATAAGTAGAGAAAAAAGGAAGCCTTACAATCGACTCCTCCACCAAAGAGTCGCCAGCCACATTTAGAATCTGAAAAGTTGAGCCGCTACCGATCACAGCAAGACGTGATTCCGACAACTCCACGAATTTCACAATGATACCCGAACATCCGTCAGCCTCAGAGTATCTCTTGATAAGTTTTCCCTGATTATCCATGACCGTTACGTTCTGGATTCCACCAAAGAAGAAACGGTTATGCTTGTCGACGTGGAAATCTGAGATGAACATATTTTTAGTTGCGGCAAACATATTGAACTCGTCGGTGAAACGCTCACCGTCGAACTTATAGAAGCCGTCTACAGTGGACATATAGCAGTTGCCATCGTTGCAGACCTTAAACTGATGTGGTTCTTTGTAGATATTTCTTTCATATTCAAGAGGTTTCACATCGACGAACTTATCCATCACGTCGTCGTACTTCATACAAAGACCATTGTAAGACCCGATGAACATCTCCTCCTTTCCATTTACCACACACCTCTTCACAAGTCGCAAATCATTACGTTGCAACTCCTTGTACTGGTCGTTTCTATAATGGTGGAATGATTTGCCGTCATAACGGTCGAGAGAGAAATCGGTAGCGATCCAAACATTCTTATGGGAGTCCTGCATCAGGCTGAAAACCTTGTCGCTACCCAAACCGTCGACGGTGGTATATTGAGCAATACTGTATCTTACCTCCTTGACATTATTACGCAAGTCGATATATTTCACAGCCGAAGAAAAGCCGCAAAAAGCAAATGTCAGACAAAGTATAGAAAGTAATCTTAAGAGCATATCGTATGTTATTAGCGAAACATCAGTTTCTCAAATAGCAAAGATATAATTTTTTTTCAAGATTATGGTTTTACGAGGGACTACTTTAGTCGTCGTATGTAACTGATTTACATTCTTTGAAAGCTTCTGCTCCGATCTTCACTTTTCCTTCATCATTTTTGATTATCACTTCAAGATTACCACATCCTTTGAATGCGGCATCATCAATAATCAAAACGCTTGAAGGGATTGTGACATTTTTCAGACCGAAACAACGTTCGAAAGCAGACACTCCAATATTTTTCACAAGAGGAGATATCTCAACATTCGACAAGCGAGTACAACCAGCAAAAGCAGACTGGCAAATACTTTTCACTTTGTACGGAATCTCAATGCTCGCAAGATTAGAACAGTCGGCGAAGGCAGATTGTCCTATGCTTGTGACGTCAGCCGGCAAAACCACACTTTCGAGACTACGGCACTGGTTGAATGTAGAAAACTCAATATAAGAAACATGAGACGAGATCACCGCAGACCTTAATCCGGAACATCTGCTGAAGACGCCCATTCCCATATTTGTGACACTCGCAGGGACCTCAACGTTTGTCAATTTACGGCAATCCTGGAAAGCCCAGTCACCAATACTTTGGACTCCATCAGGGATAACTATGCTTCTCAGCTCAAAACAGCCGTCGAATGCAGACTCCCCAATACTTGTTATTTCCGACGCAATGATAACCTCAGACAATTTTCCGCAGCCAGAGAACGCGTGGCTTCCAATACTTGTTTTTTTAGATGATATCGTCACACTGGTCAATTTGCCGCAGCCTTCAAAAGCGTAGTCGCCGATACGAGTGACAGAGGAAGGGATATAGATGCTCCTTAGATTTTTGCATTTTCTAAAACATCCGTTATCAATTCCAGTGACAGCAAACTCCTTGCCGTTCAGACGGATTGAGTCAGGAATCTCATAAGACTCAAACTCTATATACATCTCGTCGCCAACAAGTTTAACCGTAGAATTGGACGTAATTCTGAATTTTAGTGGGAATGGATCATCCACCACTTCTGCTTTGGCAACAGATGTGATGACACAAAGAACTAAACTAAGTATAAAAAAAATAACCCTGCTCATTGTCATACAACACTTTAGCTCTAACTCTCCTAGCGTTTGTTTTGCCTCACAGATTTAGGACTAACAGTTAAAAAATTTTTCTGATGCAAAAATAGCAACAAATGTGCAAAACTTAAAACAAAATAATGTTAAAAATTTTCCACCTTCCACTCTGCCAGATTCTTCTCCGTTGTGCTGAAGTTCGCGCCGATCTTCACCACACTCTTTTCTGGGGATGAAATCTTTTTCGCATATCTCTTTTCATCTATCTGAGCCAATGCGACTTCTGCAGACTCATCACGCTTGCATTCAATGATGTATGCGTATTTATTTGTTTCGAAGAAGACGTCGATGCGGCCACCCAACACTGGATGCTCCACTGTCACCTTATGACCCGTTGATCGGATCATTAGATAAAGCATATTGCGGAAATTGGCCTCAATCAGTTTGACATTATTGTTTTCAAATGGAATCTGGCTCATTATCAATTGAATCTGAGACATGAACGCATCCACGTCGTCTTTCATAAGCAACTGGCGAAGTTTGACAAGATCAAGATCCTTTTTATCACTTGTTGACGACATCACATAATTTGGAATCAGTATTCGTGTCAACCCCTCTGACACCTCCTCATTAGGGAATCCTAACAGATAACATCCGTCACGAAAATCTTTTATTGTGAGATAACCACTTTGATAAAAAGCCGCAATCACATTAGACTCTCCATTTCCAAATGTAGCAAGCATCTCTTCCGTTGCCATCAATTCATTCTCAAAATCAGGAATGTT
>DCIP01000026.1:1374-5673 GCA_002317115.1 Candidatus Scybalocola fimicaballi | reverse complement strand
ATTCTGTTTAAATCCAAGATTATAAAACGCACGTCCGTGCGTCGCTACGAGATTGTGACTGATTATACAAAAAAGAAGGGAGACGTGAAATCTCCCTTCTTTGAGTATGATTTGAAATATGATTACTTTAATGGAGACTCTACGATTACGTAATCACCATTTACAGTCTTGTCATACCATTTATCGTTGGCAAAGAAGTACTTCTTACCGCTGATCTCAACTGCCTTTGCATTTGCTGGCAATTCGATCTTTGCGGCTGGAACAGTCTCTGCAGCTCTTGTAGCAGGAGCAGCTTCTGCTGCAGGCTTTGTAGCTGTAGAGTCAGCTTTAGCTTTCGACTCATTTACCTGTGGCTTTGACTTAATCTCAATTTTGACTGGCTCCTCAATCTCCATGTAGCCACCCTCAACAGGAATATACCACTTGCTGTCGGCAAAGAAGAACTCGGTGTTAGCGACCTCGATCTTCTTGCTATCCTCTGAGATTGTCTCTATGATTGTAGCGCCTTCAGTTGGCACATCAACCACCTGGTATCCGTCGTCTGTAGCGACGAACCACGTGCCTTCGCCTACGAAGTAAGACTTGCCATTGACCACGATTGCAGAGCACTCGTATGGAAGTTCAGCCACGTTAAGTGTCTCGTCGCTTGCGATAGGTGACTCTACAATTTCGTATCCATTGCTTCTTTTAATAAACCATGTTCCTTGACCATAGAAGTAAAAAGAGTTGCCTACATATACAGGGAAACAATTGTATGGTAAAGTTGTGAAGTACCATCCGTGTGGATAAGGGATGTACTCATAACCCCAGTATGGATCCCAGCGGTAGTATCTTCCGCAATGAACGTAGTATCTGCAATCTCCATAGTAGAATGGATGGTAATGGTATCCAATATGTGTGTAGTATGTATGCCCATGACGTTTGATTACATGTTTGTTGTGCATGTGTGTCCTATGGGCTGTACGTCCAATTCTTGAGCTTCCTCCTCTTGACGCGGTCATTTGTGGCGCACGGTTGCCATGAGTTGTGGCGTTAACGCGTGGCCCAGTTGTTCTCACTGGACGAGCTGTAACCTCGTTGCGTGGGCGAGACGCGCTTGCTGTGTGAGATGGCGACGCTGACGCACCTGCTGTGCGAGCATACGATGCAGAAGATGTCGGACGTCCAGAAGACGTGTAAGAGCGTTGACGCAGACTTGATGAAGACGAACTGCCATAAGATGAGCTTGATGATCCGTAACTTCCTCCTGTTGATCGTGAGCCTGAGTAGCTTGAATTGCTGCTGTGGCTTCGTGATCCTCCACTATAACTGGAACTAGAACCGCTTGATCTGTAACTGCTTGATCCAGACGATGAACCGCTTGATCTGTAACTGCTTGATCCAGACGATGAACCACTTGATCTGTAACTGCTTGATCCAGACGATGAACCACTGCTGTAGCTCGACGAGTGGCCTCCACCACTATAACTGCCACCTCCTCTGCTTCTCTGAGCTGATGTAGAAACAGAGAATAGAAGGAACAAGGCTGAGAGTGAAACCTCAAATAAACGCATTCTTTTCATATCCTTCAAAATTTTAGTTTTTGCAAATGTAAGATAACTCTTTGATACAAGATAATTTCAAAGTTTAAAAAATGTTATAAATCGTTTTAAAAATTGTTATAATTGGCAAATAAATGTTGAAGAGCAGATTTATTTTTCCTTTATTGCCCTATGTTTCAATATTTTTTGTATTTTCGCCACGTCATTTTAAGTGTTGCAACAAAATTTACTAAAATATGAATAAGCATAAAATGAAAAGAGCAGTTGTTGCCTTTATGGCGGCTATTCTTTGTCAGGGTGCTTTTGCTGATTTAAAAACGGAGTTGACTGTTGTTGATTTTAGTTCTAAGTCAAACGTCTATAAGATAGATGAGACTGGTGAACTATCATTCGATGAAAAGTTCCTTGTCATTAAGGAAGACGCTAATTCCGAGGCAAAAAAACTGACTTTGGAAAATATCTCTAAACTTTTGATTAAGGAGTCGTCGGCAGCCAACAACCTTTCCTCTGATTCACAGTCTATTTCTTTGTATCCAAATCCAGCGTCTTCAGAGGTGTTTATCTCTGGAATTGATGGACGACAGACAGTTGAGATTTACTCAATCAGTGGTGTATTAGTGATGAAGAGTGTTGTCGAAAATGGATCTGCTATCAATATTAATAACCTTCGTCAGGGTGTTTACATTGTGAAGGTTGATGGTAAAACAGTAAAACTTTGTAAGATATGATTAAAAGAAATCTACTTTTAGGATCTGCAATGTTTTGCGCTTTTGCTGCGTTTGCAGATACTGATATGTCTATTTATCAGGGAAAAGACGTGAGTGTTCGCGTCGCATCATCTGGATCGACAATTAAATTTTCTGGCACAAATGTTATTTTGGGTGAGGAGACTCTACAAAAGGTTGACAGCATTGTCCTAAAACATTATGTGTCGGTAAAATTTGAGAACGATAAGGTGACTGTCTCAAATCCATTTGATAGCCTTGACGTTAATGTCGACGGTACAAATGTTGAGATCAATTCAAGATATACGGCAAGAGAGATCAAGTATAAATTCTCAGGAAAGTGTTCTGACGGTAGTGTCATGTTCTCATCTCTTTATAAGTCGAATTTTGAGTTTGACAATCTTGATTTGACAAGTAATGGGGTTAATCCTCCTGTTTATATCCTATCTAAGAAGAAGACTGAGGTTCACTTGGTAGGAAAAAATTCCTTGAAGAATAGTGCGAACGATACTGTTGCGGCCACAATGCGTGCAAAAGGCCAGTTTGAATTCAAGGGTGACGGTTCTCTTGATATCACAAGTGTCAAAGGTCACGGTATCCAGAGCAGCGACTATGTGGAGGTGAAGAGCGGAACCATCAATGTCAATGCTGAGTCGGACGGTATACACGTCAACGATTATTATTTGCAGTTGGGTGGCGAGGTTAATGTCACTACAAAGGCTGATGGAGTTGATGTTGGTGAGGGTTATTTCCAGATCGACGGCGGCTCATTGGCTGTCAAGTCTTCTGCTGATGAGGCAAGAGGTATTCGTTGCTCATTCTTGGCAGACAAACTAAATTCAGGAAAGGTTGATTTCAATGGAGGAAAGGTTGATATCCAGCTTTCTGGAAAGTCTTCAAGAGGTGTTAAGGCTGACAAGATTGTGACTGTCGACGGTGGTGATGTCTTGATCGTAATGGGTGGTGCCACAGGAATTTTTGATGGCGACTATACATATACTTGTGGAATTAAGAGCGACGATGCCATAGATGTTAAGTCTGGTAATCTTGTTGTCATTTGCCAGACTTCGGCACACAACTCTCGTTGCTTGCAGGGTTATTCTGTTTCTATGACAGGTGGTAGAACTGTTCTTTTCCAGTTTGGAGTCAATGCTGATGATGATGCAAAGAAAAGTTATGTCGTTAAAACAGATGAGAAATTTTCTGTAAAAGAGAAATCCAATCTTTACGTAACTTATGACGATGAGGAGGTGAAACCTTTCAAGATAGGAACTACTATGTTCGTGGATGGATCATCTGTTGTTAGTGGAGACAGAGATACGTATTTCGATACACATACGGAATTGCCGGAAGCGTACTGGAACCCTTACGATAAATATGCGAAATGATATTCGCGTTGAATTTGATAATCGATGATTGATATTGAGACGGTGGACATTGTCTGCCGTCTTTTTTTTGTCATACGATAATTTGGCATTTATAATTTATAATTTAGCATTTTTATATACCTTTGCCGTCAACAAAGAATTTAATGATTATGAGCGAATACGATCTTCTAAAAAACTTAGGCCTTGCCCTTTTGAAAAAAATCAAAACGATTGTCACAAACAAGTACCTTCTTGCTATTGCTGTCTTTTTTGTTCTTTCTTTCTTCGCATTGGATAACACATATATCGATAGATGGAACAATCGAAACAAGATACGTGAACTTAATTCTCAGATAGAGTCTTACGATAAGCAGATTGAGACTTGTATGAGAAAAATGAATGAGCTGAATACAAATAAGACTAACCTTGAGCGTTTTGCCCGTGAGGAATACTATATGAAGCGTACAAACGAAGAGGTCTTCATTATTGAAGACGAAGAATAAAAATTTTTTTATTTAGTTCTTTATGTAATGTCCGTCAGCTCATCTTCCAGATCTTTAGCATAAGCTGCACCTTGTGTTTACGGCAGATTGGAAGAAGCCCCTCTCTGCCCACAAGTGCAGGCCATGTCCATTGCGGAGAATTGTAATAGACAAGCACAAGCTC
>DCIP01000026.1:0-1276 GCA_002317115.1 Candidatus Scybalocola fimicaballi | reverse complement strand
CGTAAATTCCACTGAAATACAGTTCCTCGTCAAAAGGTATGCAGGCAAACGAATCCCTGCTCATGCACTCGTATATTCCGCACCAGTTGAATCCTCCGACTCCCCTGTATTCGTCCAACAGCGAGTCAGGCTCGATTTCAGTCCACCCCAACACCTCTTCTTCCGGCAGATAGATAACCTCTATATCCTTAATTTCAAGTTCGTCATCATCTGGATATTCAACACGATATATTCCCGGCTCTACCTCGTAGCTTCTCTCCTGACGATACCTCTCTACCATTTTCAAATGCTCCTCAACCCTCTCTTTCAGCGAGTCATGGGCAGATGCCGACAAGAAGCTAGACACCAGGGACACAACACATAAAATTCGTTTCATCATACACTAAACAGCTTAATTCATACTCCACAACATCATTCTGAACTGTTTCTTGTGTTTTCTGCAGATAGGGAGCAGACCCTCTCTGCCAGCCAAAGCATTCCATGTCCACTGCGGAGAACGATAGTGAACAATTATCAGCTCCTCGAACGGACAGTCACACACATCTCTGTGCCATGTCATGAATTCTTTTAAATGGGGTCTATCCCTATGATACTCATACTCATACTTCTCCACAGTAAAAGGAACGTATGCGAACGAATCCCTTTTCATACTCTCGTATATTGAATGCCATGTGAATCCGTACTTTGTATATGCCTCGTCCTTCAACGAGTCGGGTTCTTGTGCGCACCATCCAAGAACCTCCTCCTCGGTAAGAAACCGCACATCTTCGTATTTGCTGTCCGCCTTCTGCAATCCATCTCCGGTAAGGATATAGTGCTGATCCTCAGCCTCTGCCACCAAGAAGCTCGACAGCATAACCATAGTTCCAACCAAGTATTTCAATGCTCTGTTCATAATCTGACTATTTTGTGCTAAGTTAATAAAAAATAGTCGTAATACAAATATTCCTTAATCTGCAATTGCTTCTAAATTCAAGGTGCCTTCTTTGATTTGAATTGATTCCCTTATTTCGTATTCTGAATTTCCTATATTGCCAAAATTTTTGTAATTTTGCGCCGTTTTAACGAAATTTGTACAAATGGCATTCATAGACGAAATCAAAAGAAGACGTACGTTTGCGGTAATCTCGCATCCCGACGCCGGTAAGACTACACTGACTGAAAAACTATTGCTCTTTGGAGGTGCTATCCACATCGCCGGAGCCGTAAAATCAAACAAAATCAAGAAGACAGCAACGTCGGACTGGATGGAAATTGAGAAGCAGCGTGGTATCTC
>DCIP01000097.1 GCA_002317115.1 Candidatus Scybalocola fimicaballi | reverse complement strand
AATTCATGTCCCAATTCGTGGGCAATTTATGAAAATTCGTGTTCATATCCCATTCGTGAAAGCGAAAAATCCGTTCAATCCGAGTGATCCGTGTTCGAAATAAAAGCGAAGCGTCATCATTTCTTCCTCAATAGTGTGAAATGGCCTGCGTATTGCATGTCGGTGTTTTCGACGTCGACTTTATACCAATAGTCGGTGGTTGGCATCTTATAGCCGTTGTAGACGCCGTCCCATCCTTCGGGATCGTTGACCATCGTCGCTAATAGTTTGCCGTATCTGTCGAAGATAGTGACAGTGTAGTTGTCGAATTTCTCGAGGTTGACTACCTTCCAGTTTTCCTCGCCCTGAAGTAAGGATCTAAACATAGTGTTTTTTTTCAGGTATACTTTTTCATTGATTGTGGACTATTCGTATTAAATCAGATCTTCCGGCATCACCACTTTCAAACCGTCGTCGCCTTCCAAGGAATGTTTGATCAAGGCTTTTGCCACAAGATCTGTTTCGACGGGAGCCATACTGGTGAACAGACCGATTTTGTTGATGCATTGCAAGATTTTCACTGATGCTCTTTCTGCCCATCTGTCGGACTCTTTACGGATGAGCGACGGTGGACGGACAATCACTGTACGGCGGAATCCCAAACTCTTCACGTCCTCTTCCAATTTGCCTTTCATTTGCATATAGAAGAAAGAAGAGTCGGCTTTGGCACCGGTGGAGGAGACTAACGCATAATTGTTTACCCCCGTCTCCTTTGCAGCCTTCGCCACATTATATTGATAATCGTAATCGACAATCCATTGAGCCTTTTTGCTTCCAGCCTGTTTGCGAGTAGTGCCCATGCAAGAGAACAACACGTCGCCAGAAAGAAGATTTTTCCAATCCTCCACATGGTCGAAATCAACGACATGAACTTCAATCTTAGGATTATTATATTCCAATGGCCTGCGCACGAATAGCGAAACAGTCTCAAATGCGTCATTCTCAACCAATTGTTTCACCAAATCCTTACCAGTGGCGCCAGTGGCTCCGATTACGAGTGCTTTCATATCTAAGAAGGTTCTTGCAAATTATTTTCCCAAATATAAGCAAATAATGTTGATTGTCAAAGAGAAATGGTTTTAAAACAGAAAACGCATCCAATTGCTTGGGTGCGTCAGCGTTTCGCTCTCAATTTACAAACCAAATTAGAACTTTGGAGCGTACTTTTTGTAAAGCTTAGTCAACAAAATATTAATTAGTACCATGTTTATATATTTAAGTCGTTTTATTTTCTTTTTGACGATGCAAAATTATGCTTTTTAACACATATATGCAAGGTTTTTGGCTAAAAAATTCAAGAAAATTATGTTTTTTGACACTGTTTTAAAACTGTAAGGAATTTGCTCGTTTTTCTTTTGATTTAAAACTTTTTGCTTGATTTTGGTTAATGTTTTCGGACGTTTTTTGATGATTGACGGTTGATGGTCGAATCGACAATTCTGCATTATGAATTGTGAATTATGAATTTTTTTTTAACTTAGTCGCCAGAATTCACAAGCACTGATTAAAATTGACTTAGATATTAATGAAACTCTAATATAATATGAAATCTAACATTTCAGCAGCCTTCGTTTTGACGACTGCACTTTCTCTTTCCACCACAGCTTATGCTGCTCCGCCTACTTCGTCGGCAGGCTGGACGATGGTCTTCAACGATGAGTTTGAAGGCTCTTCTCTTGATAAGTCAAAGTGGAATCCTACATACAACTGGGGCCATACTCACAACCACCAGGCTTACTGCGTGGAGGAGAATGTCTCGGTGAAGGATGGAAAACTGATTATACGCGCTGATGCCAAACGTCATCCTGCGGCTCCTCCTACTTGTTCGAATGGTGGCAAGACATATTCTCTTGATTATACTTCTGGTGCCATCGATACTCGTGGACATTTCGAGGTTAACGGTGGTTATATTGAAGGACGTTTCAAGATGCCGTGGCAGTTGGGCACATGGCCTGCCTTCTGGACTTTGCAGGATGGTTGGCCACCTGAAATCGATATCTTTGAGGTGCCGCATGAGCGTAATCTCCACCATTATTATCTTCATTATACCAAGACTGACTGGTATGCTCAGCATGGTTCGGCTTGGGATCACGAGGCTTCTTTCGGTGGCACAAGCACTGGTCCGGATAAGAGTGCGGATTTCCATACATACGGACTTGAGTGGACAAGCCAGTATTTGAAATTCTATTTCGATGATAAGGTCATCGCCACTTATAATCGTCCGTCGGAGATTAGTCAGCTAAAAAACAACTATATCATCATCAATTTGGCTGTAGGTGGTTGGGCTGGCGATAATATCCAAGTGACGAGCGCTAATCCTGCTTATCTTGAGTGTGACTGGGTGAGAGTCTGGAAGAAAAATGCGAGTGAGATGATCCATTCAGACCAGGTGAAGGTGATGTCGGTGAGTGACGGAAAATGTATGAGCGGAGTCACAGGAGATTTGAGTTTGGTGGATTGTAATAGCGACGACGCGTGGATCAACCTCTTTGAGCAGTATAGCGGAACATTCCGTTTGAATATAGCGGGAAAGGTGCTTGAGATTGCCGGAGCGAGCAACGACGACGGAGCAAGAGCCGGAATTTGGAATTGGAATGGTGGCGGACACCAGCAGTTTGCATTTGAGAAACAACCAGACTATACGTCGAATGTGGTGACAATGATGGCTCGTCACAGTGGCAAATTCTTGCAGGTGGCAGAAGACGGTACTGTGTTCCAGGCACCATTGCCAGACGACAGATCTGCGCTATGGAAGATCTTCCAGCCTGGAGAAGTGATCACATCTATATCGGAGAAGGAGACAATCGATCCGGTCCGTTTCGTTGACAACAGGTTGATATGGAGTGGGGCAGACCAACAAGTGAAGACGGTGGAGGTCTACGATTCACGAGGCATCTGTTGTATGATGGATGAGATTGGTGGAGGCAAGAACGAGGTTAGCCTGCAGATGTTGCCGACAGGAGTTTATTTCATCACCGTCAACGGAATGATGATGAAGGTGATGAAAGATTAATGAATAATGATAAATGCAAAAAGCGGAATGAGAGAAATCCCATTCCGCTTTTTTGTTATCGTCAACGTTAACGTCATCGTTATCTAAACATATATCCGAAGAAAACTCCGATGCTTCGAGTTCTTGTGTTTCCGATGTTATGTTCTGGCTTAGTGATATCAGTCAAACCCATATCGAAATTGGCACCGATACAATATCTATGGAATTCGTAAGTGGTAGTGAAGCAGAAACCGAAATCGAAACGTTTGTAAGGAGCCACACGAGCCTGGTTGATATTGTCGAAGATACTCTCGTCGAAAACATCGATTTTATTTTCTGTCTGTTGAAGAATCATATCGTCGACGTCGCTCACATATCTCTCCTTCACTTTGCCATGCAGACCGAAAGCCATGTACGGACCAGCTGCGATGTCGAAACGATGGTCTTCTCTTAGTCTATTACGCAAGACAAACTGTCCAGGAATCTTAAGGTATCCGATTCTTGTGATGACTGCATCCTCACTCTTGAAATTAGTGCTGTCGATGAAGCACTGGCGGTGGTTGGCTTTCTGAGAGTAGAATATACCGGTAGAGACAGCCAAATAGTGATAGATAGGAATGTCAATCACAAGACCACCTTCAAGGTATGGAAGGAAAATCTCGTTGGCACTGTTCTGCAATATATCAATATGAGTGTGGTAATCCACGTTATGTCCATCTTCTTTAGTTCTCTCAGAAAAACGGCTGACACCAAGCATTCCACGGAATCCCACAGTGACGTGTCTGTGTGGATGAGGCGGCTCTGGAGCTGCGACCTCCTCAATGATTACTGGAGCTGGCGCGGGTTCGGGAGCCGGAGCGGGAGCTGGGGTAGGTACAGGCACATAGACAGGCTGTTGAGCCACTGGTGCTTGAGAACCCTGTATTGGAAAAATATTTACAACTGACGATGTTCCGACAGGAGTCGTTACCGGAGTTGTGGCTGGAGCGGCTGCTGGAGCAGCGACAGACTCACTTGCTGGAGCCGGAGCAGGCTCTTCAAGCTCGAGGTCCTGTGCGAACACACTATTAGAAAATGCAATTATTGAGGCAAAGACCGAACAATAATTCTTAAAATTCTTCATTATATATAAGTCATTAATATAAGTTCGTGGCAAATTTACAAAAATAATTCGGAATACGTCAACGATTTCGATTTCGATTTCGTCAACGTCATTGTTTTCGTTTTCGTCTTCGTTTTCGTCAATATGTGGATTTTTTATCAAATTATGTGGATTTTCTCGGTGAAATGGCGATTTTTCAAAAAGTCCACATAAAAAATCAATAAGTGAACATCCATGTTTGGAGAAAGCACTAACATTGCAGTGTAAACAAAAACGAAACAAAATTTGACCCTATTATAAATTATTATATCTACTTTATTGCGTGTTGTGAAACAGAAAGCAATATGATGAAAACTAACTAACATAAAGTACCAAACGATTAGTCGTTTGGTCTTTTTGTTTTAAAAAAGGATTTTTATGAAAAACACTTTAACTACTATTGCATTGGCACTTGCTGGAATGTGCCTCACTACAGTGGATGCTCGCGTCTATCATGCCACACCACATTTATATGTCCAGCCTAACGGAGATTCCGTTTCTGTCCGTTTGTTCGGCACCGAATTATATATCGATGCTGAGAGCGAAGATGGCTATACTTTGATCCGCGACGAGGAGAGTGGATACGTCTGTTATGCAATGCTCTCTGCCGACGGCGATGAATATGCCTCCACAGGAATTAAATATAATGGTGGTGAAGCGCCGTCGGGACTGAATCTGATTGTGAAGCCTCATATTCGTTTGTCTGCAGAAAGTCGCAACAAAATCATTGAGAATAATGAGAAAAAACTCGGTTTGGATAGTCCAGTGTCTGAACTTCGTGCGGCTACAGCTCTTCCAGACACCGTCTATGGAGTCACATTGATGATTGATTTCCCGGATAGAAAATTCTCTGTCTCACGTGATGATGTTGAGACTTTTCTTAATTCAAGTGAAAAAACAGTATATGGAAACGCAAGGTCAATCAAGGAGCATTTCCGTTGGTTGTCGGGTGGTAAGTTGACTTATATCAACTATTTGCCAAAGGAGATTTATTATGCTCCTAATAATTTTAACTATTATTCTCCTGAGGACGCTACTGATTATACGGTTAACCTTTTCTTGCCGGTCGTAACAGAAGCTTTGCTTGCAATCACGAAAGAGAAGGATGGATTTGACTTGAATGATATCACTTTCTTTGGAGCCAAAATGATGGCGATCAATATTTTCTACGCTGGAGAAGAACCGAAAGGTTGGGCTACAGGCCTTTGGCCTCATAAGGGTGGCTATAATTTCGATCTTCGCAGAAAGTACAATATTTCAGCAAGGGAATGGCATAATTACCAGATCGCTAACCTTGGAAAAGATATGTTTATGGGAACATTCGTCCATGAAAACGGCCACATGGTACTTGGCTTGCCTGACTATTATTCATTCGAGAGTGGAAATGATGACAATAATATCGAGGAATTCAACTTGGCTGATATGTTCTGGCTTAAAGATGAGAAACATCCTGCGTTGTTGGATCCGTATTCTATGGATGAGCTTGGTTGGCTTACTAATAAGCAGGACATAACTGATATCAAGGATGGCCGAACGATCACAATCAAGCAGGAGGTTGGTAATGTTGCCGTCTATTATGGCTCTGGAGATAATTCCAATGAACGCTACTATTTTGAAGTTCGTGATAAACACTATAAAAACTGGTATGGCAAGAGTAACCAGGGAGTTATGATATGGCATGTCAACACAGATGGAGACAACCGTTATGCTGGATTCCCGGAGTTGATTGATGGTAGACCGGCTACTGCCGACGATTGCATGTGGAATTCATACACTGGTCCTGGAGTCTTCTGCGACGATAGTAATCCGAGTGCAAAATGGTATGATGGTAATAATAGTGGAGTCTATATATGGGATTTTTCTCTTCCCGGCACGACGATGACATTCAGATGTGGAAATGAGGAAGCAAAGGCTGTGGATATTCCCCTTGATCTTTCAACTGAAGATTATAAAATCCACGTCTACAATGATAAAGGCCAGTTTATCGGTGATTACGATTCCATTTCGGATATAGAAAATACACAAATTCCTCATGGAATCTATGTCCTCAAGCAATCTGGAAGGGTTTATAAAATTGTAAAATGATGGTGTGGAGACGTGAAAATTCGCGTCTCCACCGTTTTTTATGGGTGAAAATGTAACAAAAAGAGGTGAAAAAAATAAAATCTGCCTATTTTGAGCCTTATTTTATTGGAACAACGTCGATTTTATTATTCATTTGCATTAAACCAAAACGAAGACGAAGACGAAATTTAATGTGATATGAAAGGATTTATTACAACTCTAATAACAACTGCTTTGTCGGCATCTATGTTTGCCGTGAATAAGCAAAACTTCGATTTTGTGGTCGGGGTAGATGGTACGTGGGCTCAGGCTAAAGCTGCCGCAGAAAAGTCGACTAAATCCCGTTTCTATATATTTTTCCCAGATGGCCAATACGATTTTGGTAAGACGACGGGAGATTCAAATCAAAAAACAACTTTCTCCAAAGGAAACGTGTCGTTCATCGGCCAGAGCATGAATGGAGTGGTATTTTATAATGCTCCTACTGCTGAGGGCATCGGCACTACTGCCACTATATATTTTAAGAATGGCGGAATCTATATGCAGGATATCACGTTGAAAAACAATGGATATGTGAATACAAGCGCTTCTGCCAACCGTCTTGTTTGTTTGCAGGACGAGGGTGATAAGAGCATTTATAAGAATGTGAAGATGCTTTCAGGTCAGGACACTTATTATACTCCTAAGGGCACTCGACGCACTTATCTTGAAAATTGTGAGATTCACGGAACTGTAGATTTTATATGTGGAGGTGGACAGGTTTATTTCAATAAATGCTTGATCTACTGTGAGAATCGTGCTAACGATGTAATCACAGCTCCAGCCGGAAGTGGAGATAAATATGGTTATGTCTTTGAAAGTTGTACTATCGACGGTGCAATTTCCGACGGAAGTTTCACACTTGGTAGATCATGGCAGCAGAAACCAAGAGCGGTTTACTTGAATACAACGATGAAGAAGAAACCGTCGGCTGCGGGGTGGGGTAATCCAATGAACACTTGTCCGGCTTTGTTTGCTGAGTACAATAGCAAGGATGCTTATGGTAACGCAGTCGATTTGAGTCAGCGTCGCAGATCATATTCTTGCACAAAAGATGGCTCAACTGCTAATATCAATCCGGTTTTGAACTCGTGGGAGGCTTCGCAATACACAATCCAGAATGTGGTTGGCTCAGACGGTTGGGCTCCAGATAAAGACGCTGCGTTGATCTCGGCTCGTCAGTTGACTGCAAACGGCAATAAACTATCATGGAACGACGATACAAATGCTATGTGCTATTTCATATTTTGCGACGGCAAGTATGTGGCGCACACAACTCAATCATCTTATTCTGTGAATGGTGGCAACACTAATTCCATCTATACAGTGCGTGCTGCAAATGCGATGGGTGGACTTGGATCTTCATCTAACGGAGTGAAGTTGAGTGGAGAGATTATCCCAGATGAACCAGTGGTTGAACCTGATCCTGAGCCAGAACCGTCGGAGAATGAGCATGTTTTCCATTTCGACAATGGACAGACATCTATGAGAGCAGGCACAGATAAAGAGAATGTGTGGACTTGCACAGACAACGGTTTCACTGGCTACAAATGGGAGATTTCATCCCGTGACGACAAACCAGTGCTTTATGGCAACGACGTCACTTATAGAGGTAAGACATATAAGACATTCAAAGGATCCAACGGAGCTCAGGCAACGTTGACAATGCCCGACGGTGTGGCTGCAAGCAAAATCACATTTATCGGATATACAAACGACGCTGACGTATTATCGGTGTTGTCGGAGATAGCTGGTGATTCCACAGTCAACATCACATTAGATAAGAACAACACAAACTATGCGACGTCGCCAGCAAAGATAACATACGAGTTTTCTGAGCCTGTCTGCAAAGATTTCACCTTTACATTCAGCGTTAAGCAAGCATGTTTTATCATTGCTTTGGAGAGTGAGTATTGCGGATGTGAGAAGATTCAGGTGAATGATGATCCGACGCCGGTCAAGTTGACAATTTCCGATGAAATGGAAGATTCTACATATTTTGACCTTTCAGGTAGGAAAATTGCCAATCCAATCCCAGGTAAAGTCTATATTCACGCAGGAAAAAAGGTTTTGATACGATAATCTTTGGTGTTTGATACAGAAATACTATAATATCTGCGAATTTATACCTAATTTTGCAACTGTAAATGAAACGCTTATGAGATATTTCTCTAACATATTACTACTATTGATCGGATTACTTACATCGTTGTCAGTTTCGGCAGCAGATGTAAATCCCAATGACTTTATATTTAAGCATGGTGATGGATCCGCATATCAGACAGTAGTGTCGGGAGACTCAATCGAGCCTTTCTATTACGAATATAAACCAGGTGTTAAAATCGATCATGTTCTTGTCCCCGATGCCATGTTTACTGTGAATCATGACAAGAATAATCGTAGAATCTATTTGACTGGAGTCGCAGGTGGACCGTCAAAAAGCTACGAGGTAAGAATTTTTGGTTTGCTTACAAATGATTCTCTTAATGTAAAAAATTATAGAATCAGTCGTCCAGGCAAGTTGACGGTGGTCAGACCATACTTAGAGGTTGAAAAGACTCAGTTTGATATTGATACAGAGACAATTCTTGACACTATCAGACTTGACTATACAAAGTTCACTTATTCGGTTTGGCATTCTGAGTTGCCATTTGGTATGAAACTTGTGAAAGACAAGGATCATTGCTCAATAGTTTCGAGTGAGACTTTGCCATCTGGAGAGTATAGCTTTAAGGTTTACGGCGCTGATTCTCTTTATTTCACTAAAGATTCTGTTGTAGTGACAGACGGAGGAAAATGTGATATAGACACGATGAATTTCCATCCGAAGTTGTATTGTGATTCAATTGAATTCAAGATCAACGTATATGAGGGAGGCTTGATGAAGATTGGAACAGGCGGTACAAAGCAGGTGGTGGAGCTTGGAGACTCAATCGAAAAGTTTGGATTCGAGTGGAATGCACCAGGAAAGTTGATCAGTGAAGCCATGGCTCCAGGATTGGAGATGGTGATTGATTCATCAAAACGAGATATCTGGATTCAGGGAGCACCGTCGGAGATCGGAGTTCATGAGTTTGATATTGCTTACAAGACAGACTTCTCGTTTGTGGTTTACAATATCGAGGTGGCTGTATTGTCGGAGATTCGACCAATCTTGGAACCAATGGATGAATCGACATTGAGTCAGAAAGTTTCGGAGGGTGAGATGATTAGCGAAGTTGCTCTTTCTTATTATAATGCTGATTCTGTATGGGTAGAGGATTTGCCAAAGGGAATCCAGTATGAGGTAAATAAAGAGGATGGTGTAATAACTATCTTCGGAACTCTTCAGGAGAGTGGTAATTTTGATATTAAAGTCTATGCTTTGAATGCAAAGCATGAGACAGAAATGAAGATTACGCTATACACTTCAGATAAGATTGGAGATATAACAGGAGTCGACGAGGTATTGTCGAAAAACGACAGTGAAAGATCTGTTACATACGACATGTTAGGACGTCGGGTTGATCCGGATAATATCGGTAGACATTCAGTCTACGTCATTAAAAAGAAAATTGTTATACGAAAATAATTTCATTGATGTATTATGGGAGGTTTCTGAGCGTGAGTTTAGGAACCTTTTTTTTTAATTCATAATTTCTAATTCATAATTCATAATTTATTACATTTGTGTAAAATTTGATGAAACGGTTAATTATGGATTTTCATAAGATAGCAATAGGTATTTGCTCTTTGCTTTTGGCTTCTTGTCAAGGCAAAATAGAGAATAAAAATAATGATGGTGCAGACGCGATGTCGCACGATTCTATATCGACGTCGGTTGATTCTATTCCGTCGTCAGACAGCATTACAATAAAGAAGGATACATTAAAAACAGATTCGATTGCCTTGACTGATAGTGTGGCGATCCCTCGTGAGATTCCACGTGATTTAATTGTGCAGACGTTGCAGTTCGACGATACTTTCATTGTCCGCAAAACACTTAAGAATCATCCTCCTGTTAAAGGAATTTATGTCAGCGGTCCGATTGCTGGTCACAGCCGATTCAAGGAGTTGCTTGAGATGGTCGAGACAACTGAGCTTAACGCTATGGTGATCGACGTGAAGAATGACAATGGAAATGTGACATATAATATGGAGCATAAACTTGTCAATGAGTTTAAGGCTAACGTTCGCTATATCCGTGGTATTCAGTCGTTTTTGGAGAATCTTCACAGCAAGAACATCTATGTCATCGGACGTGTTGTTGCATTCCGTGATCCATTGTTGGCAAAGAAAAATCCTGATTGGTGTGTGCATAAGAAAGATGGTTCGATCTACTACGATCGTTCTGGACTTGCGTGGGTGAATCCATACAATCGTGAGGTCTGGAAATACCTTGTTTCGATAGGCAAACGTGCCGCAGCCGACGGATTCGATGAGATCCAGTTTGACTATATCCGTTTCTCAACTGAGGTGAAAGATTCTGAGGTGAACTATGGTTATGGTTCGGATACAATGTCGAAGCAACAGGTCATCACAGAGTTTGTGAAATATTCAGCAGAGGAGTTTGGCAAGTGTGGAATAGCATTCTCAGCCGATGTATTCGGCACGGTGATCGACAACGACGTCGACACACGTCTTGTGGGCCAGAATTATGCTGATATGGGTAAGTATGTCTCAACAATTTCGCCTATGATCTACCCGTCGCACTACGGACCAAAAGTATTTGGTATTCCTATTCCAAACAATGCTCCATACCAGACTATTCTTGGATCTATGAA
>DCIP01000235.1 GCA_002317115.1 Candidatus Scybalocola fimicaballi | reverse complement strand
CTGAGTAATGTGATAAATAGTGTTCTCATAAATATTAGAGTCTCAAAACGAATAATGTGTTATCAAGTCGCAAATATACAATTTCCAATTCATAATGCAGCATTATCCAACTTTCCACTCCACGATATTTCTCTCCTCCGAGCTGAAATTGGCTCCAATCTTCACAACTGGTTTATCTTTGGAAGAAACCTTCTGGGCATACTTCTTCATATCGATCTGAGCCAATGCTTCGTCGGCAGACTTGTCTCGCTTGCATTCGATCACGTAGACGCGATTGTCGGTCTCGAAGAAGACGTCGATACGTCCACCTAATACAGGAAGTTCGACGAAGACATCGAATCCTGAGAATCTTATCATCAGGTAGATCATGTTGCGGAAGTTTGCCTCTATCTGCTTTACCTCGTTGCTCTCAAATGGAACTTGTCCCATTATCAACTGAATTTGAGACATGAAGGCTTCAACATCGTCCGCTTCAAGTGCATCTCTTAGCAAACGGAGATTATAATCCCCCTCGATATTGTTATGCTTAGAATACTCGTTCATCAAACATTGGATGAAACCGTCCTCAACCTCTTCGTTGGGAAATCCCAATGAATAATATCTACGTCCATCATAGTTTTTGATAGTAAGATATCCACTTTGATAAAGTGCGGCAATCATGTTCTCCTCTCCGTTTCCAAACGACGCCATCGTTTCAGCCGTTGCGTCTATTCCACTGCTGAATTTTGACAAATCATACGAATTGCGTTTTAGTATTGAAGTCAGGTAAGTAGGAGTGCCGGTTGCAAACCACTTGTTTTCCAGAGCTCTTGATTTTAACGCGCCGAGTAAACTGAATGGATTGTAAATATCTTCGCTGTTGGCACAGAAATGATAGCCATCGTATTTTTTCTTTAGTCTCTCGTACATCATTTCTTTGCTGACATTCTCCTCTTCAGCAAATTCCTTGATTTCGATGTCGAAATATTTGTGAAGCTCATTTTCTGAAATTCCACATATCGACGAATACTTCTTACTCATTGAAATATCGTCTGGATTATTTGCCGCACTGAAAATGCCAAGTTTGCCATAACGGGTGACGCCAGTAAGAAATGCGAAACGGATATGTTGGTCGGCTCTTTTCATAATGCCGTAAATTCCTTGAAGTGCAGCCCTATTCTTATCTTGAACCTCTTGTACCCCAATTGTGTCCGTCAATGGTTTGTCGTATTCATCAATAAGGATCACAACCTGTTTTCCAGTTTGCTCTTTTGCTCTGCTTACAACTCCATAAAAGCGGTCACCCAACGAAATTTCATCGTCACTTTTCCCATACTCCTTTTCCCATGCCGTTAGATATATGTTCATTCGATCATATACTGCGGTTGGATCAGTGTAGTCGGCACCCGTAAAATCAATATGAAACACCGGATATTCCACCCAATCCTTCTCAAGTGTCTCCATGGCAAGGCCTTTGAAAAGTTCCTTCTTGCCTTGGAAATAAGCCTCAAGAGTAGTGGTAAGCAGACTTTTCCCGAAACGACGAGGGCGGCTGAGGAAATAATATTCTCCAGACGTCACCAAACTATAGACCAAATCAGTTTTGTCTACATACTGGTAACCTCCCTCTATGATTTTCTCAAATGTCTGTATGCCTATCGGATATTTCATACTATTGCTTTTAATTTAATCAAGTCGCAAATATACAATTTTCAATTCATAACGTTATCCCATAGGACAACTTATCTACGTCCTCTTCCTATGACCTCTCCAAAATCACCGGATTTAGGATTAAAAAGTCGATCTTCATAATATGGGTCACATTTTCCCTGTAGTGTAGCAACCATGGTGAAATCTCCTTCTGTTGTTTTAATCCAACCTATTTCATATATAAAAGTACAATCTCCGTCATAAGGAGGACGCCTTTCTGGACAAAGTAATTTTTTGAATATACTGCCATCCGCATTGTATATATAATACTCGAAATTTCCGTTATTATATAGTGTGACAAACACTTTATCCATTTCTGGTAAAGGAAGAGTGGAAAGATACCAAATATTTGGTATTTCAATCAGTTTGTCTCCGTATAACCAAGAAACTCCAATAGAATTCAATTCATTCTTTTTATGATTATAACTAAAATTTTCCTCAAATTTAATTGGCTCTGATTCATAAGTGCTCGGATTAAAGCAAACGACATCACCAACATTGTTAAACCACTTAAAACTAGAAATTTTTTCCATACTATCTAATGTGTCAATAAATATTCTTCAATATTTAAGAATTTCAAATCTATGTCGCAAATATACAATTTTAATTCATAATGCGTGAGTCATAGAGATTGCCTGAAAGAAATGAAATTTATCATAAAAACACTACTTTTGCATTTAGAAACCTATGTCAATAGATTAGATATATGAAAATATGCAGTCATTGTAAGTCTGTCAACGCTCAGGAATCTACGGTATGCTATTTCTGTGGAGCCGCTCTAAACGTTAACGTTAATGCTAACGTTGACAAAAATCCGCAGAGTCAGCAGAAGAGAGTTCCAGCACAACCGACGTCGCAAACACAACCGAAAGAACCTAAAGA
The DNA here is from genome assembly GCA_002317115.1 of Candidatus Scybalocola fimicaballi. Classification (GTDB taxonomy): domain Bacteria; phylum Bacteroidota; class Bacteroidia; order Bacteroidales; family Paludibacteraceae; genus UBA1723. The sequence continues at coordinate 11,341 of DCIP01000235.1, read as the reverse complement.
ACTCGGTTTTTGGGATGCTGTCGGTAAGTGTTTTGACAAATATGCGTCGATGAAAGGCCGTGCCACTCGTGCAGAGTTGTGGTATTTTATACTATTCATTACGATAGGAATAATGTTGTGTAGTTTTATCTCTAGAGATGAAACTATGCTTTTTCTCTTTGTGTTAGCAACCCTTTTGCCTACAATGGCTGTGATATCCCGCCGACTTCACGACTTGGGCAGAAGCCGATTTTGGATGTTTTTGCTCTTAATTATCATATTCTTTGGATGGCTCGCTTTGGCTATCATCTGTATGCTTCCTGGTCAAGAGAAAGACAATGAGTACGGACCGTATGAGGGGTGATTTTAGCATTATGTGCCGAAAATGTGTAAATTTACACGAAAGATGTATCAAAAATGTGTAAATTTACACGAAGGATGTACGAAAAATGTGTAAATTTGTGCCATTGATTTGAAAAATAAGGATTTATGTTCAAGAGAAATATAATAAGACAACTAAGTCAATGGAAAGATAAGAAAGATAGAAAACCTCTTATATTATCAGGTGCCCGACAAATCGGTAAAACGTGGGTGTTGAAAGAGTTTGGCAAGGAATATTTTGATGAAGTCGCATATTTTAGTTTAGATAAAGATTCCTCTATCTGTCAACTGTTTCAAACAACCAAGGATCCTAAACGATTGTTGCCACAACTTTCTTTGCTTTGCGGGTCGGAAATAAAACCGCAAACTACACTTGTGATTCTAGATGAGATACAGGAGTGCCCTGATGCGTTGCAATCTTTGAAGTATTTTTGTGAGGAAACTCCACAATATGCTGTTGTTTGTGCTGGTTCGTTGTTAGGGGTTTATCTTAACCATGAGAATCAGACGTTTCCTGTTGGGAAAGTTGACCATCTTTCGATGTATCCACTTACGTTCTCAGAATATCTTGAATTGTATGATACAAAACTTTATGCTTATTATCAGCAAATAGATAAGGCAGAACCAATTGCTCAGATATTTTTTGATAAATTGAAAGAGGCATATCTTTCTTATTGTATTTGTGGCGGTATGCCTGAGGTTTCGATGTGCATGATTGATAATAATGATATTGCTTCCGTGGAATCAAAATTGGGAAATATATTAAATGATTACTCTCGTGATTTCATCAAACATACTAAACCAGTTTTAGCTAATAGAATAGATCAAATTTGGCAATCTCTACCGTCTCAGTTGGCAAGAGAAAATAGAAAATTCGTATATCAACTTGTTCGTCCAGGAGCAAGAGCGAGAGAATACGAAGATGCTTTGACGTGGTTGCATAGAGCTGGTTTAATCTACAAAGTAAATGCTTTGACAAAACCATCGCTTCCTTTGAAAGCATACGATGATTTAAGTGCTTTTAAGATTTACTCGTTGGATATGGGAATTTTACGTCGATTGGCAGAGATGGACGCAAGTCTATACTATAATAATTCTCCAGTTTTTTCTGAGTTTAAGGGAGCATTGGCTGAAAATGCTGTTTTACACAGCCTTGTGACTCAGTTTGGTAAATCGCTACGTTATTGGAGTTCTGAATATAAAGCGGAAGTTGATTTTTTGATCGTAGTCGACAATGAGATTATTCCAATAGAAGTGAAAGCGGACACAAACGTATCTGGGAAAAGTATCATACAATACGAAAAGGAATTTCATCCAAAACTTAGGATCCGTTATTCTATGTTGAATCTAAAATTAGATGGAAATATGCTTAACATTCCTCTGTTTTTAGCAGACAAGACAAAGAACTTTATCGAAGACGTAAAATCTTTATGGTAAGGTTTTTGCGTCGGAACCATATTCTTTTAGAATGAAAAATAATTGCTAACTTTGCAGTCTGACTTAAAAAGAACTTTTTAGAAACGAATAAATAGAATGACTAACACTAAGTCAACTCCAACTGAATTAGGTACTGAGCCAATACCACAGTTGCTTTTCAAATATGCTGTGCCTGCCATCATCTCGATGGTCGTGGCGTCTTTGTATAATATCATCGACTCAATTTTTATCGGGCATATTCCGAACGACGGTCCTCGCTGTATCACGGCGTTGGCTATCGCTTTCCCGTTGATGAACCTTTCTGCGGCATTCGGATCGCTTGTCGGTGCTGGTGGATCGACGTTGGTGTCGATCAAACTTGGTCAGAAGGATTATCCGTCGGCTAATAAGGTGCTTGGAAATGTGACGACGCTGAATATCATCATAGGAGTTGTCATCATGCTTCTTGGCTTGTTCTTCTTGGATGAGATTTTGGTCTTGTTCGGAGCCAGTGAGGAGACGATTGATCCGGCACGTGATTTCATGACTGTGCTTTTGATCGGTAACGTCTTCACTCACCTTTTCTTCGGCCTCAACCACGTGATGCGAAGCAGCGGTAATCCGAGAAAGGCGATGTTCACCACAATCCTTACTGTGGTCAACAATATTATCCTTGCTCCGATTTTTATCTATATGCTTGGATGGGGCATCACTGGTGCCGCTCTTGCCACAATCACGGCGCAGACAATATCCTTGGTTGTGATCTGTCACCATTTCTATAGTGGCAAGGATGTCTTGACGTTCTCAATGCCTGATTTTAAATTGCAGAAGCAGATTGTGAAGAGCATTTTCGCTATCGGCGTCGCTCCTTTCACTCTGAATGCTTGTGCCTGTCTTGTGGCGATGATGCTCAACAATACTCTCTTCAAGTATGGTGGCGACAATGCGATCGGAGCGTATGGTATCTGCAACCGTGTCATTATGATCGGAGCTCAGATAGTGTTTGGATTCAACCAGGCTATGCAGCCTATTGCCGGATACAATTTCGGTGCACAGTTGGTCGACCGTGTGGATAAAGTGTTGAAGATGACGATAGTATGCGCCACATGTGTGACTTTTGTCTTATTCTTCTGTTGTGAATGTTTTGCCGACGGAATTGTGTCAATCTTCGTCAACCAGGACGAGGGAAATGCCTTGGCTTTGATGGAGTCGGCTTCACACGGATTGAGAATCGTGGTGATTATGATGCCGATTGTAGGTTTCCAGATGGTGGTGTCAAACTTTTTCCAGAGTATCGGACGTGCGCCAATCTCATTGTTCATGAGTGCCACACGTCAGTTGATTTATCTTATTCCGCTTGTTTGGCTTCTGCCTCAGAAATTTGGTTTGGATGGAGTATGGTATGCGATGCCTACTTCCGACCTTCTTGCCGCAATGACAGCCGTAGTGATTTTCAAGACACAGTATAAGAAATCATTGACTTTGCCTAACAAACAGACTAAAGTCGACGATGAAAAGAAAACTGTTGATTCCGACCATATTGTGATCAGCATCGGACGCCAGTTTGGAGCTGGTGGACGTCAGATTGGAAAACTTATTGCCGACCACTATGGAATCAAGTATTACGATAGCGAATTGCTGGTTGAGGCCGCTAAGGATATGGGCTTCGCACCTGAAATATTTGCAAAAGCCGACGAAGTGCCGTCGCTACAGAATTCATTAGACAGATTGGCAGATTTGTCGTCGCCAAACACAAGTGAATCAGTTTTGTCTGGAGCAAACCTTTTCAAAGCCCAGAGTGAGACAATGCAAAGAATCGCAGATTCAGAGAGTTGCGTCATAGTGGGAAGAGCTTCCGACTACGTCCTTCGCGACAGAAAAGATTTGGTGACATTCTTCTTGAGAGCCCCTATGGAGTTCAGAGCTGAAAATATCGCGTCGCGACATAATATCGACATCAAGAAAGCTCAGAAATTGGTGGAGGAGAGAGAAGCGGCAAGAAAAGAGTATTACGATTATTATACAGGCAGAGAGTGGGGAGATTCCAAGGGATACGACCTTTGTGTAGACGTGTCAAAATTGGGCTTGGAGGAGACTGCAAAGATGATGATTGCCTTTATTGACTCTGTTTTTGGCAAAAAAGCAGAAAAATAAGATTGAATTTTCATTCTAATACTTATTTTTGTAGTTCAACATAGTATCGATGATTACAAAGGACGACATAATAGAGGTAGGATATGTGAGCAAAACGCACGGTTTGTCGGGCAATCTTGATGTGATAGTCACAGTGGATTGGCTTGATGAGTTGGGCGTGGATTTTATTTTCATCGAGATAGATGGATGCTTTATCCCGTTCTATATAGCTGAGGAGAGGTCGAAGAACAATAGCCGACTTTTGAAGCTTGACAATATCGATACCAAAGAAGAGGCAGAACGTCTGATTGGATCGACGGTGTATGTTTCCAGAGACGATTTCGATGAGGATGAGTTGGCGGAGGCAGAAGGTGTTGATTACACTGGATACACAATCTATGACGCCGACGGAAGCAGAGTCGGAGTGATTGAGTATGTCGACTATGACACTGAAAATGTGTTGTTCTGTCTTGAGGAGAAAGATTCCGCAGGCTACCAGATCATGATACCTGCAGTCGACGACTTCATAGTGGAGATTGACGATGACAAGCAGACCATCATCATGAATATTCCGGATGGACTTCTGGAGTTGAATGCTGGAGGTGCTTGCGTCGAAGATGAGGATGATGAGTAAGACTTTTTACAACGGTTAATTGAATATGCGTGTAATGAATAACATAAAGACGCTTTATGCGATGATAGTTTTGCTGGGTGCAGTCGGCTGTGCTCCGCAGACTGAGTTTGAAGTCGCCACATGGCACGGCTTCAAACAATGCGCAATATCATATACAATGGAAGACAGCTACGACAACCAGTTTAAGATTGCTCTTCCAATGTTCCACGATTATGATTATCCATGTACATTCTTTTTGACAACACGTTGGTGCGATAGAACAAAGTGGGATGCTTTGCGTGAGGCTACAACAATATGGGGATGTGAGGTGGGAAGCCACACCGTCGACCATGCTGTATACGACACTTTGACCAGAGAGCAGCAGAAGCAGGATATTCTCGACGCAAACGCAAGAATCAACGTGAAGTTGCCGATGTACAAGTGTAATACATTCGCATACACCGATTGTGTTGTGGGAGACACAAGCATCATAAGCAGACATTATTTCGCTGCACGTGGATGCCACGGATATGTGGAGCGCGCAACACCGAATGATTATTTGAACATCAGTTCATTGATGTGCGGATCAAACGAAGCCGTCAGAAACTTCCAGGATTTCATGAACGGATTCAACACAGCCAAGAGCAGTGGAGGCTGGTGTATTTTCTCAATATATGATATCGACGACGGAGCAGGATACTCTCCATTGTCGTCTGATGTGTTGAGAGCAAGCTTAGATTATTTGAAAGAACAGGAAAAGACCAATTCGTTTTGGGTCACTACCTTCAAGAATGCGGCAAAGTATTCAAAGGAGCGTGACAATGCGAAGTGGGAAATCGTCAAAGATACAATCAAGAGCGGATCAAATAGAGTTACCGAAGACAATGACAAATTGACAATCAGGCTGGAGGACGGTTTGGATGACGATATCTACGATCATCCGTTGACACTACGCTGTCCGATGCCGTTTGGTTGGAGAGAGGTAGAGGTGCTTCAGAATGAGATCGTGCTTGATTCAGAGATAAAGACCATCAATGGCTGTAAATATATCATCTTTGACGCTGTTCCGAACGGAAACAAAAAGATATATTTAATAAAACTTGAATAATGATTGATGTGGAGAAAAAAGCACAGTTGGCCACACAGTTGAAAGCTGAAGGTTATAATTGTGCCCAAGCAGTATTTGCAGCTTTTGCAGAAGATTATGGTATTGACAAGGCAACCGCAGTTCGTATCACAGCCGGATTGGGCGGAGGTGTGGCGAAAATGAAAGGAGTCTGCGGAGCATACCTCGGAGCAGCAATGTTGTCAGGATTGGAAGAGGGCAGCGTCGACCCAGCGGATATTGCAGGAAAGGAGCACGCTTACAAAGTGGCTCAGGACCTTGCGATGCGATTCAAAGAGCAGAATGGAAGCACTATATGTGCTGAACTTCGTGGATTGAAACCCAATCCCGACGTGAAGGAGATCATCCCTTGTGGAACTCTTGTGGAACGTGCCGCTCGCATCTACGCGGAGTACCTAAATGCAAAAAAAGCATAAAAAAGCATCGTTGTCCGCAAAAAGGACAAATTATACGCAAATAAAATGTATTTTTGCGTAAAATTCGGCGTCGACGTTGGTGTTGACGTTGGAAAAATGAAATTTGATAATAAAAAAAACGATATAAAATATGGGATTCGGGAATTTTTTATCCAAGCTATTTGGAAATAAAGCCCAGAGAGACAGGGAGTTAATACAGCCTTACATCCAGAAGATTGAGCTGGTTTACCCTTCAATACAAGCTTTGTCTAATGATGAACTTCGTGATCGTACGGAGGATATCAAGCAGAGAATACAGGATTACGTTTCTGCTGAGACAAAGGAGATCGCAGACTTGAAGTCGCAGATCGAGGCACAGGAGATCGAGCAGAGAGAGAGAACTTACGCTAAGATCGACAAACTATCTAAGGTAAAACTTGACAAATATGAGGAGGTGCTTGACCAGGTGCTTCCTGAAGTGTTCGCTATCGTTAAGGATACAGCGCGTCGTTTCACAGAGCAGAAGGACGTCGTTGTTACAGCTAACGATATGGACCGTGAGTTCGCTGAGAAATTCGACTTCGTTGATATCGACGGCGACAAGGCTGTTTACCACAATGTTTGGACTGCCGGTGGTAACCCAACAGTTTGGAACATGATCCACTACAACGTTCAGTTGTTCGGTGGTGTTGTGTTGCATCAGGGTAAGATCGCTGAGATGGCTACCGGTGAGGGTAAGACATTGGTAGGTACACTTCCAATCTTCTTGAACGCGTTGACTCACAATGGAGTCCACGTCATCACAGTCAACGACTATTTGTCTAAGCGTGACTCTGAGTGGATGGGACCTCTATACATGTTCCACGGTTTGACAGTGGATTGTATCGACAAGCACAGACCAAACTCAGATGAGCGTCGTAAGGCATATATGGCCGATATTACATTCGGTACAAACAACGAGTTCGGTTTCGACTACTTGCGTGATAACATGGCAGGTAATGTCAAGGAACTTGTGCAGCGTGAGCACAACTACGCAATCGTCGATGAGGTCGACTCTGTATTGATCGATGACGCGCGTACACCGTTGATCATCTCTGGTCCGATGGATAGCTCAAAGAGCAACGAGCAGTTGTTCAACGAGTATAAACCACGTGTAGAGCACTTGGTAGGCTTGCAGAAGGTGATGGCAACTAACTATTTGACAGAGGCTAAGCGTCTGTTGAAGAACCCAGACAAGAAGAGCCAGGAGGAAGGAGCTTTGGCATTGTTCCGTTCGTACAAGGCTTTGCCAAAGAATCAGCCATTGATCAAGTTCTTGAGTGAGCCAGGAATCAAGCCTCTATTGCTTAAGACAGAGGAGATCTATATCGCAGAGAACAACAAGAGAATGCCTGAGGCGACTGATCCTCTATACTTCGTTATCGAGGAGCGTCACAACAGCATCACACTTACAGATAAGGGAGTCGACGCGTTGACAGGTGCCAGCGAGGATCCTAATTTCTTCGTATTGCCAGATATTGGAGGAGAGATGGTGGATTTGGAAGAGAAGAACCTTCCAGCTGCAGAGTTGGCTGAGCAGAAAGAGGCATTGATCCAGAACTACGCAGTCAAGAGCGAGCGTATCCACACAATCAACCAGCTTTTGAAGGCTTACACATTGTTCATCAAGGACGACCAGTATGTCGTAATGGATGGCAAGGTTATGATCGTCGACGAGCAGACAGGACGTATCATGGACGGACGTCGTTACTCCGACGGTTTGCACCAGGCTTTGGAAGCAAAGGAGGGTGTTGAGGTCGAGGCTGCAACACAGACATACGCAACAATCACATTGCAGAACTACTTCCGTATGTACCACAAGCTTGCCGGAATGACCGGTACAGCTGAAACAGAGGCTGGTGAGTTCTGGAATATCTATAAGTTGGACGTTGTGGTTATCCCAACTAACCGTCCAATCGCAAGAAACGATATGAACGACCGCATCTACCGCACACAGCGTGAGAAGTACAATGCGGTAATTGAGGAGATCGTCAACTTGACAAATGCAGGTCGTCCAGTATTGGTGGGTACAACATCAGTCGAGATCTCTGAGTTGTTGAGCCGTATGTTGAAGATCCGTGGAATCCAGCACAACGTGTTGAATGCGAAACTTCACCAGAAGGAGGCCGAGATCGTTGCTGAGGCAGGTAAGAGCAAGACTGTGACTATCGCCACAAACATGGCAGGTCGTGGTACCGATATCAAGCTTTCACAGGAGATCAAGGACGCAGGTGGTTTGGCAATCATCGGTACAGAGCGCCACGAGTCACGTCGAGTTGACCGTCAGTTGCGTGGACGTGCCGGACGTCAGGGAGATCCAGGTTCATCAGTATTCTTCGTTTCATTGGAAGACAAGTTGATGCGACTATTCGGTTCGGAGAAGATCGCATACGCAATGGAGAAGATGGGAGTCAAGGAAGGCGAAGTGATCGAGAGCGGAATGGTCACTAAGTCAATCGAGAGAGCCCAGAAGAAGGTAGAGGAGAACCACTTCGGTGTTCGTAAACGTTTGATCGAGTACGACGACGTGATGAACAACCAGCGTGAGGTGGTATACCGTCGTCGCCGCCAGACATTGCGTGGAGAGAGAATGGGAGTCAACCTAATGGATATGATCTACGGAGTGGCACAAAGAATCGTCGGCGAGACAAAGGGAATGTTGCCATACGAGGATTTCAAGAATGAGGTTGTCCGCTTGTTGTCTCTTGATACACAGATCACAAGTAAGGAATATTCAGCATTGAAGGATAACGAATTGATCGAGAAGTTGTTTGAAGAGGCTATGGCCACATTCAAGCGTCGTACTGAGTCGATCGCAGCTAACGCATATCCAGTGTTGAAGAATATCTACGACCAGCATCCAGAGGGTGGTATGGTAGGTGTGCCTATCACAGACGGCAGATTCGTCTACAGTATCGCTGTCGACTTGAAGGAGGCTGTTGAGTGTCAGTGTAAGAACGTAGTCAAGGAGTTTGAGCGTCGCACATTGCTTCACGCTATCGATTCAAAGTGGAAAGACCACTTGCGTGAGATGGACGATTTGAAGAACTCAGTGCAGAACGCTCACTACGAGCAGAAGGATCCGCTTGTAATCTACAAGATCGAGTCGTACAATATGTTTGCCGCAATGCTTGATGATATGAACCAGGAGGCAGTCAACGTATTGATGCGCGGACAGATCTTGATGAGACAGGAGGACGACGCCGAGACACAGGCTCGTATCGCTGAGGAGGCTGCACGTCGCCAAATGTTGGCTGAGGCAAAAGAAGAGGAGGCCAGACAGAAAGCAATGCAGTTGAGCAGAAGCGAGGATCTTGAGGAGGCTCCAGAAGAGCAGTCGCCACTTCAGCAGATCTCTGGTCAGAAGCAGATGCCAGCCAACGCAGGTGTGAAGGTAGGAAGAAACGATCCTTGTCCTTGTGGTAGCGGCAAGAAGTACAAGCAGTGCTGTGGTAAGGATCTATAATAATTGATTATAATTAACCAGTTATAATTGAGGCGTGTTTTGCATCAAAACACGCCTTTTTATCTTAAAAAACGAAATATGTTAGGTTATATTACTTGGACCGTCAATCCAGTGGCGTTCACAATTCCAGGATTGGATATGGACGTGAGATGGTACGGAATGATGTGGGCTTTCGGTTTCCTTCTCGGCTATATGACTGAGAAATACATCTACAAGCGTGAAGGTCTGCCCGACACTGCCATCGATGATTTCTTGACTTACATGGCTATTTTCACCGTTGTCGGAGCCCGTCTTGGACATTGCTTCTTCTATGATCCAGAGTATTATTCTGCTCATCTTGGAGAGGTGTTGTTGATCAACAAGGGTGGATTGTCGAGCCATGGTGGAGCTGTAGGAATCCTAATCGGAATGTACGTATTCAGCAAACGAGTTGCCAAGCATAGTTACCTATGGGTGCTCGACCGCACTGTCATCGCTGTGGCAATCACAGGTTGCTGCATCCGATTCGGTAATTTGATGAACCACGAGATCTACGGCCACGCCACTGATGTGCCTTGGGCATTCCAGTTTATCACTAACATTCATTCGTGGATGGCAGGCAAGGCAGAACCTGTATTCTCAGAACCAAGTCATCCTACTCAGATATATGAGATGCTTTATTGCATCGTCACATACTGCGCTACATTGTATATGTATTGGAAGACTAACGCCCGCAAATACGAAGGTTTGATTTTCGCCGTCTTCTTGGAGGGAATCTTCCTAACTCGCTTCTTGCTTGAGTTTATCAAGAATAATCAGGAGAGTTTTGAAGACGGAATGGCATTCAACATGGGCCAGTTGTTGAGTGTGCCGCTATTCGTCACTGGATTCTATTTGTTTTATAAGGCGTATAAGCAGTATAAGGAGGAGGCTAATTAATTAGCCGTGAGACGGTGTCTCACGGCACGGAACGGTGTCTCACGGCACGAAACAGAATTGAATTATGAAGCATATAGGAGCACATGTGTCGGCATCGGGTGGAGTGGAGAACGTGCCTGTGAATGCCGAAGCGATAAAGGCGAATGCTTTCGCTTTGTTCACTAAGAATCAGCGACAGTGGGTATCTGCTCCGTTGAGCGAGAAATCCATCGCGTCGTTCAAAAAGAGGACACAGGAGATCGGTGTCGACGCGGATTATATCCTTCCTCATGATAGTTATCTTATCAATCTTGGCCATCCGGAGACGGAGGGGTTGGAGAAATCCCGTGCCGCTTTCTTGGACGAGATGCAGAGATGTGAGCAACTTGGGTTGAAACTCCTTAATTTCCATCCGGGAAGCCATTTGAAGTCAATCTCAGTCGACGTCTGTCTGGCTCGCATCGCAGAGTCGATCAATATCACGTTGAGCAAGACGACGGGAGTGTGCGCGGTGATAGAGAATACCGCTGGTCAGGGCTCCAACGTCGGCAATAGATTTGAGGAGATTGCAAAGATAATCAGTATGGTCGACGACAAGACTCGCGTCGGCGTATGTATCGACACTTGCCACACCTTTGCCGCAGGCTACGATTTGCGTACAGCTGAGGCTTGCCAGGCAACCTTTGCTGAGTTCGACAAAGTGGTAGGACTCAACTATCTACGTGCGATGCATATCAACGACTCCATGAAACCGCTCGGATCGAAAGTCGACCGCCACAACAGCATCGGCAAGGGAGAAATCGGCGTGGAGTGTTTCAAGTGGATCATGCAACAGGATATTTTCAACGATATTCCGTTGATACTTGAGACTCCAGATGAATCAATTTGGGCGGAGG
>DCIP01000195.1 GCA_002317115.1 Candidatus Scybalocola fimicaballi | reverse complement strand
AAAAGTCTTAATCAATAACGGGATCACATGCCCATTTCACCCAAATGTATCGCTAAGAAGAGTGTAAGATCGACTACGCTAGCAGACTTGTATTCAAAATCTACCTGTATTCAAATAAATCACAAAAGCATCCTGAATACGGGTGCTTTTGAGTATTCAGGGAAATCAAAGATTTTGAAGAATACGACGTGGCATTGTGGAGATAAATTATTTTGACTGAAAAAACTTTGCAACTCAGAGATAATTTGTCTATTTTTGTCCATGGCTAAAGAGTGGTTTATATTATATTGTTTGATGATGGTAATGTAGTAATAATCAATGGGTTACCTATACTTTAGCCTGTTTTTGTTAAAATTAGGATGTTTAAATCATAGTTATCATGAAAAGATTTTTTAGGACTTTAGCTTTCGTAGCTCTATCAACTTTTGCTGCTGTTTCAATTTCTTCTTGTCATTCCGATGACGACGATGATAACAACAGCAATAAGCAAGGGGTATTTAACCTTGATCCAAACCGTCCGTCTGGAGGCGTGATAGATCAGATGTCTGGAGCTACTGCAGAGGCTTTTTACAATGGTTTGACTAACAATGCAGCTGAGACTACTATCGTGGTTGACACTCGTTCTGCTGCTGAGTACAATGCGGGTCATGTGAAGAATGCAATCTCTATTCCGCTTGAGAATGACGACGCATTCTATTATGATGATGAGTTCATCTATACTGAGCTTGAGCGTCTTGATCCAACTCACTCAAAATTCATTTTGATCACTGATAACGGAGCTTCTACTTTCACTCTTCATGTAGCTGGTAGACTTTCGGCTATGGGCTGGGGTAAGAAGAAGATTTTCCTTTTGATGGGTAAGACTTCTGATTTCTTGAATCAGTTCCCTGATGTGAAGGAATAAAGACTGACAGACACTATGAATGTGGCTGGAAAGATAATAAAGATAACGATAGCAACGGTGGGTATTATCCTGCTGTTGCTTTTGTTGTTATGTGGGTCGCTCACAATTCCAGCAGTTCAGACCGCTATCACTCAGAAAGTGACATCAGTGGTCAAAGAAAAATTCGGTGTAGATATCTCGGTCGGCTACGTCGGTATAAGTTTGAAAGGCGACGTGGTGATGGAGGATCTCTACCTTCCCGACTGCAACAACGACACTCTTGCCTATATCCATAGGTTGGAGGCTGGCTGCAATCCAGTCACTGTTTGGTCGGATTCCAAACTGACGCTGTCGAAAGCTCATCTCGACAGTTTCAAAATCTACGTCTCAAGCAAGGAAGACGTGTATAATCTTGATTATCTGATAGACGCATTTTCGTCGTCGGATACAACTGAGGTCGATACTTCCTCGTCGAATTTCGACCTGGAAATATCGGATATCGCCCTCACAAGGGGATTCCTTAAATATGATATTGTAGATTCGTCGTATGCCGGCAACGTTGATGATGTGGCGGTGTTCGATTACAACCATATTCATTTGTCCGACGTGGAGATTATCGGAAGCCTGCAATCAATCCACACCGACAATCTGCGTGCTGAAATCACTCATCTTTCTGCTACGGATGATATTTCCCACGTCAGAATCAACGATCTTAAAATTCTTGATTTCGCAATGCTTTCGGATGGCTTCTCAGCTAAACAGATTGCTTTGCAAACACCTAAATCTAATATGATAATCAATGATATAGCATGGAGTTATCCTGCTATTCTCGACAATATCGACGCTGCACTTCATCTTGGCGAATATAAGGTGGATATCGCTCCGTCGACGGTGGTGCTTTCGGAAATAGCTCCTTTCGCTCCTGTCTTGGCTCAACACCATTCTCCAATCAATATTTATATGTCGGCTAAGGGAACATTGCCAAAGGTGAATGTGGATGTGCTGAATATTGATTGTGAGGATGCTTTACTCCACGCTGTGGCATCCATGAGTAATTGCTACGACTATAAGAAGTCGTCGTATACTGCTGATATCTTAGTGTCAGCCGACAACGGCGATTTCCTTGCTATGGTGGACACTACGCTGGAAAACAATGATATAATCAAACGTTTGTTTCCATTCGGCACTAATCTTAAAGCAAACGGAAATGCTAATAATCTGATATTTGATTTATCAGCCAATACTCCTGTAGCCAAACTTAAAAGTGAGGGAAATCTTACTTACAACAAGCAGAAGGATTTGCTAAATGTCGAATGCTATCTGCTCACAGACACTGCCAATATCGCAAAACTGATTGGCGATACCACTCGTTTGAAAGCCAAACTTGACGTGGATGTCAATCTCATGGTGGATACTGTCGGTATGCTGGTTAAGGCGAAGGGTGGTGTGCCTTATCTTGCCTACGATAAGATTGTGGCGACGTCGCTAAAGATAGATTCCGCATCTTACTCTTCCAATGCTGCCTCTGCCGACGTCTCATTCTCTGAACCGTTTGGCTCGGCTTCGTTGTCTGCCTCTTACATCCCGTCGGAGAAGAGCGTCTACATGGTGAATGGAGGCGTGAAGGAATTTTCTCCGTATAAGTTGGGTGTCGTGGATTCCACTTGGAATGATCTCTCTGTTTCGCTTAATCTCGACAGCCGAATGATAATGTCGTCGCTCAACGATATTGTAGGCCAGACAGATATAGATTCTCTGATCATCACTAAGGGGGAGAAGAAGCTTGATGTCGGCAAGATCAGTGTCACTGCCGACGACAGAGATCTGCGTCGACAGGTGCAGGTCCGAAACAAAATGCTTGATGTCACTTTGGGTGGACGCTATAATGTGAATGCGATAGAGGCAAGTGTGGTGAATATTCTCCATCCGTATCTTCCTACATTTTTCGACCATAAGATTCAAGATGGTATTGACACAACAATCGCCAACAACGCTTTCCGTCTGCAGGTGGATGTCAAAGACGCCGCTCCTGTCTTCGATTTCTTGGATATTCCGGTCTCGATGACGGAGATGAAGATGACGTTCAATATCTCTGATTCTTTGGGTAGGATGGGGGCATTCCTGAACGTCGACAGTGTAGTCTATAATGGAATTGTGGCGAAGGGAATCGACTTCTCATTCAAGCAGAAGGAGAGTATGTATATGGGTGATATTCAGACTATTGTTTACGCCAAGGAGATGAAACCTATTAAGTTTGATCTCGCCACGGAATTGGAGAACGACGTCGCCCTTACAACTTTCTCATACGATAATTTCGATGAGAATCAGAAGATTACCGGAGATATTAAGGCCTTGCTTACATTCCCTAAGGACTCCATTTCTAAGGAGGTTTTGCTTAAGACTTTCTTTATGCCGAGCGACCTTTTGCTTCGTGATCTCCTTATTGGATTCGAGCCGTCGGTGATTACGGCAAGTCAGGAAGGACGAACTAAGATTGAGCATTTCGGACTTACCGAAGATGATCGCAAAATCCTTCTTGTCGACGGAATGGTCAGCGACCGTACGAGCGATTCTTTGAAGGTCTCATTCGACAGCATGTCCATTTCCAGTGTGCTTTCCAAATTACGTATGGGTATTCCGCTTTCCGGATTCATCACTGGAGATGTGAATGCGAGCGGATTGTTGAGCGACATGCCTCGATTGGGAACGAAAAATCTTCGCGTCGACTCACTTACAATCGATTCCGTCTGGGTGGGTGATTTGAATGTGCGTTGCGGATGGAGCCCAGAGAAGAAGGCGATCATGACAAGAGTGTCTGTCATTCGTGACACAATGGATGTGGCGTCTGCTGCTGGATATGTGTCGCTTGGAAGTGACTCGTTGCTGATGAGAATCAGAATGAAAGAGTATCCTTTGGAGACAGCACAGACAGCTATTGACGACTATCTTGACAAGTTGACAGGATCCGTCTCTGCGAATATCAACGTCTCAGGAAAAATGACTGAACCTGAGGTGAAGGGATATATCTATCTGGATAAGGTGTTGGCGAAAGTCAAGGCCAATAAAGCCTCATATAGATTGAATGACAGTATTCTCTTCACTCCGACAAGCATGAAGATCAACGGAGCGAAGATTGTGGACGACTATGGACGTATAGCCAAGTTGGATTGTAATATCGAGCACAATAATTTCAAGAATATAAAGTATATTGCCACACTGTCACTGAATGATTTCCTACTGCTCAATAATCCGAAGGACAAGGATGAGATGGTGTATGGAAAACTGACCGCGGATGGTCGTTTGCGTGTGGCTGGCGACATGGAAGGAGCCTCGATACGTGGAAATGTGACGACGGGGGAGAGTGCCGTGATCACGGTTGTGCTTCCGGAAAGTGCGTCATCTGCGAGTGAGTATTCCACAATTGTCTTTGTGTCGCATGATACTATGGATGTGGATAAACCAAAGGAAGAGCCAAAGTTTAATATCGACGCGAGTGTGGATTTGAAAGTGACAGACAATACAGAGACGACGGTGATCCTTTCTCGCACCTCAGGTGATAAATGCTCACTGAAGGGTGGTGGAAACATGCGCGTCGAGTATACAACAACGTCGGATGAATTCAAACTGTATGGTGATTATGTCATAGAGGAAGGCCAGCTCAAGATGAAGATCTCAAGTTTGCCGCAGAAAACGTTTGCCATTGAGAAGGGTGGTACGATCAACGTCGGAGGACGACTTGAGACACTAAGATTCGATTTGTCGGCGCTATATACCACACGAGCCGACCTTGCCACACTTGATGAATCGTTTGCCAACGATCCGACGCTTACAAGTACACGTCAGACTGTGGGAGCGAGACTTGGCATCAACGGAACTATGAATAAGTTTAATCTATCGTACGACGTCACCTTGCCTAACGCCGGAGACGACCTCAACCAGCGTCTGCAGGGAATCATCAATACCGACGACTTGAAGATCAAAGAGTTCGCCTACATCCTTGGATTCGGCACATTCTATACGATATCAGAGTCGCAGTCGAGCAGCGTCGGCACAAGTATGCTCACATCAATCGTATCGTCGAGCATATCCAATGGAATGAACACAATCTTTGGCGATGTGCTTGGTAGCAGCTGGACGATTGGAGCTGACATGTCGTCGGGCCAGTCCGATGGAAGTGACATGGAAATGAGCTTGTCGCTTTCACGTTCGTTCTTCAACGACCGTTTGATTTTCAGCACTGATTTTGGATATCAGAATAATTCCGAGGATGAGATCACCAAAAACTTTGATTTGGAGTATAAACTAAACAAGAGTGGCACATTGCGATTGAAAGGCTACCACCACACCAACACCGAATTCTATCGTTCAGGATCAGGCACCGAAGGCATAGGATTTGTGGTGACGAAAGAAGCCGACACATTCAGGGATTTGATGAGGATTAGGAAGCCGAAAGAGAATCAGAAATAAATGTGGGCCATGGAAGCCAAGCGTATACGACGTTTGCCAACCATGGCCTAGTAATATTAAATCTTATTTATTGACACGTACTGCACGCACGGACAAACCAATGCAGCGTGACGTATTGGCAAAGTAATGCGAATCTCTTTTCTCTTGACCGAAAAGAAATGAATGGGCGTAAATCTCCTCCTTCGGATCGACGGTTGAAGTCCAGTAGTAACCATCATAGTAGGATCGATCAACTTGTTGCATACCACTCCAACAAAGAGCGGCAGGTAAAAAGATAGACTTACCGTTCTTAGCTACGAATTGCGCTCCCCTAACGTTGTTGATCCTAGTCCACTGGTATGTGCAGTAGCTGTTTAGTTCCTTGAAATCTTCGTATGTCGGCATTCTCCACTCATCGCCCCAAAGGATAGTGGCTGCATCATCCTCCGCTGTAAGGGTTGAAAGGTTGTCTATGACGCCGCCCTTAGATGCACTCAAATTGTACTTTGTAATGTACTCAATTTCTTCTTTTGCTTCGTTGACCTTTGCATATTTGTATGTCATCCAACTATACCCATAATATAGCAAATTTAATTTTTCGGTTGATTCACCCCATGCTAAATAGTCGCCGAATTCCTCAGGTTTTGTGGCTCCGATGTTGCACGTAGCCCATAGTGTGCCAGAAGGGAGACCAAGGTCGACGTACATGTGGCCATTACTATCAACTCCATCTTTGTTAATTGGTTCTTCCTGACCATTATTGGGATCCGACTGGTTGTTGCTTGGATCCGACTGGTTGTTGCTTGGCTGGTTGTTTTCGTTCTCGTCGTCGTCATTGCAAGCGACTGACATTACAGCCATAGAACTAATTGCTAAAGAAGCAATCAAAAAACTCCAATTTTTCTTCATGTTATTAGAACTATTTAAGTTTATAAAAAAGTTTTAAGGCTCAAAATAAGAGCAGATTTATTAAGATTGATTATTAGTTTGATAATTGGGTGATTTTCGTGACTTTATTGTGACTAAACATAAAGAAATGAATCGTTATCCAAAAGAACCTAACAATAATCAA
Source organism: Candidatus Scybalocola fimicaballi (assembly GCA_002317115.1). Classification (GTDB taxonomy): domain Bacteria; phylum Bacteroidota; class Bacteroidia; order Bacteroidales; family Paludibacteraceae; genus UBA1723. Next base: position 3,403 of record DCIP01000195.1, on the reverse strand, counting down.
TGGCAATTTACAGAAAAAAAATAGATGAGCAAACAATCAAGCGAAATTTTATATAAACATTGCAATATAAGTCGGTATACAGAGAGTCAAATTTATAGAAGTTTCACGAAAAAGATTTAAGGTTAGATGATTTTATTTTGCCTTTTCTGTTTACTTTTGCCCATTATTTAATCAGCATAAGATTATGCCCCTACAAATAATGCAATTATGAGATATCTAAAGTTCATCTTAACGGCAGCCTTGTTCCTGATGGGCTGCACACTCTCGGTACAAGCCAAGCGAGTAAAAAAAGCCGATCATGCCTATGTCGACCTTGGTCTTCCATCTGGCACACTTTGGGCAACTTACAACGTGGGTGCATCCAAGCCTGAGGAATACGGCGACTACTTCGCATGGGGCGAGACAAAGCCGAAGGAAGTATACAACAATATCACATACAAATGGGGAGAAGATTTTACAAAATATAATTTTAATGACGGATTGACAACGCTTCTTCCCGAGGATGACGCTGCCACAGCCAACTGGGGATCAGAGTGGCGCATGCCGACAAACGAGGAGCAGAGAGAGCTAGTAGAGGAGTGTCAATACCAAATGACGGAGGTCAACGGCGTGTTCGGAGCGAAATTCACAGGAAAGAACGGCAACTCTGTCTTTTTCCCTGCCGCTGGCGACCGCTTCGGCTCGGATGACAACAATAAGGGCATCGGCTGCTACTGGTCGTCTTCGTTCGGCGAGGAGCGCGAGTTCCTCGCTCGCAGCTTGGACTTCAACGAGGAGCGCGTCTACTGGTACTGCATCAGCAGCCGTTACGATGGGTATAGTGTTCGTGCGGTGCGTGCGAAATAAATTCATAATGCATAATTCGTAATTCATAATTGTCGGTATAATTCCTTCTTAGTGGGGATGTCCAACAATGATACTTGTATAGACGGGGCATGTCCCCGTCTATGTGCCTCCTGTTCACGTGCCAGCTGATACCATCTACCGGGAAATAATTATATCGAAATGAGATGATAAGAGTCCTACTTGCGTCAGTGGGTGTCTTCTATACTAAATATCTAATTGCATGTTTGGAAGTGTGAGTCCGAACATTTTTACTTGTGCTACATCTACCATTCCAATTCCTCTTGTTTTGTTGTTAATTTACTTTTTGATGCACGTTTACGAGTCTTCTTCTGCGTCGACTGCATCATCTTAAAATATTCGTTTGGACTGATTTCCTCCTCCTCCACAAGAGGAAGGAGAATGTCTATTTTTCCTAATGTTCTTAGAATGCGTATGAAAGATTCAAAAGATTTTATCTCCCCCTCCTCCATACGTACAATTGAAGACATAGATACACCAGAGCTTATCGATAGATCCTGACGTGAAATATTTTGTTTCAGTCTAAGTTCTTTAAGCCTTGCTGATATCTTGTTCATAATATCTGTATCTGAGAGCATGTAAATATTATACATAATGTCAAAATTGATATTTTACACGGCAAAAATAATAAATATTTGTCAAATTTGACATTTTATAATGGATATTATGTAAAGATAAGAAGGAGATGATATAAAATCCCTGCATTTGAGTGGAATGATGAAAAACATTCAAAGAGAACAGCCAATTCTTTTTTGTTTAATTATATGGTTTGACTAATTTTGTAGGAGTTTAGATGATTACGATCATGAAAAAATATTGTTTAATTCTTCTTTACATAGCGATTTCCATTTGTTGTTTGGCTCAACAAGAACGTCATATTGCTCTAGGATTGGGATATTATAGTCATGCTTATATATCAGAAGAGTATAATTCTTCCGACCACAATTATTATGAACAAGAAAATTATAGTTACGATGTAATCAATGATACTATAATTTGTATTGGAACCCGAAATGAATTAATCTCAAAACCTTTTCATTTTAACATTCATTATGCCTGGATGTTGGGCAAGATTGCAGGTATAGGGTTATGTTTAGGATATGATCATTTGAGTATGAAACAATATATCCAAACAGACAAAACGTCGAAACACAAATCTTATACAGACATAAATTATTATGGAGAATTAAACAGACATATAATATATTTAATGCCTGAAGCCATAATATATTACTTAAAAAGAGATCATTTCTCAATGTATGGAAAATTCGGAGCTGGATTAAGATTCAATTTTGAAAAGAAAATCAAATATGATGAAAAATCAAGATCAGACAAAGCAAATATTGAAGAAAGTTCTCTATATTGTCAATTCACACCTCTAGGGTTGGAAGGTGGAACCAAAAATTTGCGAGGATTCTTAGATTTTGGATATGGAGGGCAGGGTGTCGTTCAATTAGGAGTAAAGTATATTTTCAAAGACAAATCATCAACAGAAGAATAGCAATCTGTGCTCCTACTTCTCCCTTACTCTGCGACAGGTCGTACACTATGCCCGTAGGTGCGGTAATAGCTGCCGTACGTGCCCTTACTGCTTGAATCTAAGCGGAGGCCATAAGCGTCGTTACTATTGCTATCGTTCACAGTAGAACTCCAGTAGTAGCCGATAGAATCCACATAGTAGAGCGAAGTGTCATAGCGGCTACCAGCGGCAGGAAGGAAAATCCAATTGCCATTCTTTGCTGTGATTCTATACCCATTCACTCCCTTGATATTCGTCCATTCCCAAGAGCATTTTTCCAAAAGTTCATCCCACTCCATTTTCGTCGGAATACGCCATGAGTCTCCCCATTGGGTGTAAGCGGCATCCGCCGATTTCCATGAATATGTCTCTGATTCATACCTGTCCTTCGTTTCTGTCTCTCCCCATGCGAAATAGTTACCGTATTCCTCTGGCTTGGACGCACCAATATTGCACGTCGCCCATTTCACACTCAATCCAAGATCTACATAGTCGTGTCCTTCTATATTGCCGCTAATTTCTTCTTCATTCTTGTCTTCAATAAAGACGTCGGCAATCTTATCATTCAGCGGTCGACATAGGTACGCCACCACAGCAATGACCACAAATCCTATTATTGTCTTAATATCTAGTTTCATCGTAAAAAAACTCCCGACCTCCCTTAAAGGGAGGAGATGGCTCACTATTTTTCATCATTCCTGCCCAAAGTCTCCCTTTAAGGGAGATTTAGAGGGTCCCGAATATCTTTCCGAATGCGTTTTTCAGTTTATCAAAGACAGATGGTTCCTCTCCATCTTTCTTTCCCGGCTGGGAATCCTCTCCATAACATACCAGAGACGATTCTCCTCTGTCGCTATATGTCAATCCCGACTCTTTAGAATCTTCATCGAAGGAATGATCTCCTTTATAAACACCAAATTCTAATAATGAAGATCTGTCATCTTCGACATTGTCAATGTTCCATTTGCTTATGTCACCATCAAACTTACTATAAAGAAATATATTTATCATCTTTTTGAC
>DCIP01000226.1 GCA_002317115.1 Candidatus Scybalocola fimicaballi | reverse complement strand
TCTTATTGTTTTATTGTTTAGTTTTCCTTTTGATTATTCTTTGAAATCAGTTACGACAAGTGTTGAGTTTGTACCGCCGAAACCGAATGAGTTAGAGATGAATGTGTCGAAACCAGTGTCAACTCTGCTTGCAGGGATGTTTAGTCTGCAAGTGTCCTCGTCTGGATTCTCGAAATTCAAGTTCTCTGCGATAAAGCCGTTCTTCATCATGATCATAGAGTAGATGATCTCAGAAGCACCTGCCATCCACATCTCGTGACCTGTGAATCCCTTTGTCGACGCTACGTATGGCTTGTACTCACCAAGTACGTTTGCGATGGCTGTAGCCTCGCGTGCATCTCCGATATGTGTACTTGTTGCGTGTGCGTTCAAGTATGCCACCTTCTTCAAGTCTACCTTGCTCTCTCTGATTGCCATCTCCAATGATTTTGATGGTCCCTCAACGTTTGGAGAAGAGATGTGGTCACCGTTAGAAGAGAATCCCCATCCAAGGATCTCGCCAAGGATTGTTGCACCTCTACGCTTAGCACTCTCAAGTGACTCGATGATCACTGTTGCCGCACCACCACCTGGTACCAATCCGTCACGGTCTCTATCGAATGGACGAGATGCCTTTGTTGGCTCCGACTCACGTGTAGAGAATGCACTGATTCCGTCGAAACTTCCTACAGCGTATGGATTGATCTCCTGTGCTCCACCACAAACTACGATGTCCTGTAGACCGTTCTTGATCAATAGGGCTCCAAGTCCGATTGAGTGTGATGAGCTGGCACATGCAGCTGATATAGTAAGGTTGATTCCCTTTAGCTTGAAAATACAACCAAGATTCATTGTTACTGTAGAGTTCATCGACTGGAAAATAGCTCCACTACCACAAAGAGTAGTGTCCTTCTTTGCCTTGATCTTCTCAACTGACTCTACTACAGGAACTGCAGAACTATCATTACCATAGATAAGACCAACGTCGTGCTTGTCAAGAAAATCCTGATCAAGTCCTGCCTGACGCAATGCATCAACAGTTGCACTGTATGCGTACTTTGCCTGCTCTGGCATAAACTGACGCTGCTGGCGAGAAAGTTCTTTCTTCAAATCAGGAATCTCAAGCTTTGATGTCAAAGCTGAACGAAATCCCATGTCTTTTCTCTCCTGGTCAAAAATGATTCCACTCTTGCCAGTGTATAGAGAATCACGAACCTCATCAAGGGTTTTACCCAAACATGAGTAAATTCCCATTCCTGTAATGACAACCCTTCTATCCATATTGTTTCTATCTTTATCTTTTTCTGCTTTGTCCTAATATTAGTACACTACTCGTACAATAACTAAAACATCGCAAAACTATCAATTTTTTTTATGTTAGCGAACAATCGTTCGTCGAAAATTTACTTTTTTTTACTTTTTTAGTAACTTATAGAGCTCTAAATGTGACTTTTTGAACAATTCCAACTCATGTTTGATTGTTGTCTCGTCTGCTTTCGTCTCTCCGAAATTGCCTTTGAAACTTTCAAATGTATAGGCGATTGTGTCTACGTCAATGTCGGCTCTGATTTCTCCGTTGCTGATGCTGTTTTGTATGGCGTCTACCCACACTGAATGGATCTTCTTCTTCATGTCGCTAATCGCAGTGGCAAGATGCTCATCGTGTGAGAACGCGTAGAATAGGATTCCTGTGTAGTTGGAGAATGTGATGTTCGGATTATTTAGATCCGCCATGCTTCTGGCAATCACCTTGAAGCAGTCGACGTAGATGTCGATGAGTTCCAAAATAGTAGTCGAATCAGTCACTTTGTTTAGTCCTCCGTTGATGAAGTCAAGGAAATATTTCCTCATTACAGCTTCAAACAACTCTTCTTTGCTCTTGAAATAATAGTACATCGTCGCTCGACCGATGTCCAGAGACTTCTGCAACGTAGATACAGTGACCTTCTCGTATCCGTCGATCAAGTACTGCTCAAACGCCTTTTGAACTATTATATCCTTCATGTTATCTCTCATAATCCCTAAGATTAGATAATAAAACAATGCAAAAGTAAGAAAAGTTTTTGAATGAACGTTCAATTTATTGGAAAAATTTGAATGAACGTTCAATTTTTAAAAAATGTTAAAAGGCGGGGTTCCCCGCCTTCTTAATATTGTGGAATTTCTGATGTCTGGTTAATATTTCCAATATGAGTATAATGCTTGTATATGTTTTTTTATAAGCTGATCAAACTCTGGCCTATTGCCTGAAACTGGATTTGTTAGTGTGTAGTCTTTGTATATTTCAAATATGGTTCCTGTGTTTGTTTCAATATCCAGATAATATGCGTCGTCAGCTGTTCTCGCTATGAAATAGTTGTTTACAGTATAGATGGCAGTGTCTTTGGCCATATCCATTTGATTGGTTCCGAGTCCTGAATAGTTGGGACATTCTATTCCAAGCATACCTAATATTGTTGGCATTATATCTATCTGTGTCATTAGCGATGAATCTTTCTTTGCCTCTATGCCTTTGCCATAAAAGAAGATAGGATGTGGTTTTGTGATGTTGGTGTCAATCCATCTGGTTTGCCTATGATTTTTCCGTGGTCCCCGGTAAATACGAAAATGGTATTGGCGAACCAAGGCTCTCTGGACGCCCTTTTCATGAAGGTGTCTATTGAAGCATCTGCATATCTCACCGCGCAGTGCGATTTCAAAATGAATTTTCCACACTCTTTTATATTATGCCATTTATCCATTGCCTGAATTTATTTTTCTCTGTTTTGAATTGTATATAAAGCCTGAATCTGCATGTTTATCTGTTTGTCAAACTCTGGAATATTTCCGGTTTGGCAATTGGTGAGAGTGAAGTCTTCGTTAAGATCGTAAAGTGTGCCGCTGTTGGTATCCATATCCAGAAAGTATGCTTTGTCTGCAGTTCTGGCTATAAAATAATTGTTGGACGTGTAGATGGCGGTGTCTCTTGTCATTTTTAATCTGTTGATTCCCAGTCCGGAATACTCTTGGCAATCTATTCCGAGCAAATCTAAAATAGTAGGTGCCAAGTCGATCTGCATCATAAGCAATGAGTCTTTTGCTGGCTTGATGTCCTTTCCGTAGAAGAACATAGGGATATGGTTTAGCGACGACGCTACAATTCCGTCTGGTGTGCCAACAAGGCGTCCGTGGTCTCCGGTGAATACGAAAACCGTGTTCTCAAACCATGGCTCTCTTGAAGCTCTGCTCATGAACGAGTCGATAGAAGCGTCTGCATATCTCACAGCGCAATAGTCCATCTGTGTATACATCTCGTTGTAGGGCGACGGAATGGAGTATGTAGGATGGTTGCTGCATGTCAAGATTGCAGAATAGAATGGCCTGTCTGACTTTTTTGTCAGGTGATTGATGGAATCCAATGCTACTGAGAATAGTGTGGAGTCTCTCAATCCCCATTCCATCTCTCTGAATCCGTACTCTTCCTCTGAGTGTATGTAGTCGAACGGCTGGGCAACAAAGAATACGGAGATGTTGTCGAATGTCTTATGGTGCGACAAGAAGAAGTTTGTGCTGTAACCGTTGGCTGATAGCATAGGGGCAAGAGCAGTGTTCTCTTTGCTTAACGGAGTCTCCAACATGTTGATGTTCAGACAGCCTGGTAGGGATGTTTGAGTGGAGAATATGGCGTTGTTTGTCCTCGCTCCGTTGCTCCACGCATTATAGAATGCATACGAGTGGGCAAACAGAGAGTCAAGGCATGGCGTTAGTTCGGATTCATTGCCGAATGTCTTCATGAAGTTGGCTGACATACTCTCCATAATGATCATTACCACATTCTTTTTGACATTTTTGGATGAGTCTTGGCCTACGTCCTTCAAAGACGCTCTTGTTTGTTTCCTTAGGTTGTTGATATAGGCAAATGCTTCTTCGTTGCTTATTCCTGTCTTTATTTTACGCCCTAAATGGGTAATCTCTTTGATTAGTCCAAACGTTGGCGACTGAGCTGATAAGTTTAGAAATGCATCGTCGGAATATATCGCAAAGATGAATGTCACCGGCCTTCCGAATATGGCTTTCTTGTCATTTGTCGGAGGATTGTTACCTCGGATCAATAGAAAACAAACGGTTGTCGCTAATAGCGTCGCTACCAGGTTGCTCCAAGCAAACGATGAATTGTCAGACTCTTTTATGTTTGCCGATTTCGCATATTTCCAGATGATGTATGTTATGGCGGCCACTAATATCCATCCGATAACAAAGAATGCAAAATACAGTGGCTCTCCCGTCAACATGCCGATCATTTCTCCCGGTTTGCTCAGGTATGAAAGGTCTGCTAAACATAGATTGGCCATTTTATATGAGATATACGGAATATTGCCTATCGATATGGCTACAGACAATGCATATAATATTCCTACAAATATGCCAAATCCTTTAATGATCGATTTCTTTATAAATCCGAATGTGCATGACAGTCCTAAAACTATTATCGGTAAAACAAGTGCCATTCCAGATATGGATGTGTCAAACACAGATCCTCGCAACACTCCTTCCGCAATCTTTGCAAAATCGCTTTTGTTCTTTTCCAACATTAAGTGACTGCAAGTGGTTATCTCTGTGATTCTGATAATTGCTCCTAGAAGAACGAATGTTAAGTGTGATTTCAAAATGAATTTGCCACACTCTTTAATATTATGCCATTTGTCCATTAATCTTTTGTTTTAGGCATTGAAGACGCGGCATGCCGCATCTTTGCAAATTGTTATTTGGTATGTTTTTTGATCCAGTCGAATTCCTCTTTCAAGAATTTGCCGGTGAAACTCTCTTCACATGCTGCGACTTCGCTTGGTCGTCCGCAACAAACGACTTTTCCTCCGTTGCGTCCTCCGCCTGGTCCCATGTCGACGATATAGTCCGCCACTTTGATGACATCCAGGTTGTGCTCGATGACGACGACGGTATTTCCTTTGTCCACAAGTCTTTGCAACACTCCAAGCAACACTTTGATATCCTCGAAGTGTAGTCCGGTTGTCGGCTCGTCCAAGATATACATTGTATGGCCTGTGTCTTTCTTGATCAACTCTGTAGCCAATTTGATACGCTGGCTCTCACCTCCGGATAGGGTAGTGGATGGCTGTCCAAGTTTGATATAACCCAAACCGATTTCTTGCAATGTCTTGACTTTCTGGTAGATAGTCGGTACATTCTCGAAGAATTCTACAGCCATGTTGATTGTCATGTCGAGTACGTCGGCAATGCTCTTGCCTTTGAATCGCACTTCCAATGTCTCACGGTTGTATCTCTTTCCGTGGCACTCCTCACATGGAGTCAACACGTCTGGCAAGAAATTCATCTCGATGGTCTTGAATCCGTTGCCCATACATGCCTCACATCTTCCTCCTTTGACGTTGAATGAGAAGCGTCCTGGCTTGTAACCTCTGATTTTCGACTCTGGCGCATTCACGAATAATGCTCGGATATCAGAGAATATTCCAGTGTATGTGGCTGGATTTGAACGAGGTGTGCGGCCAATAGGTGTCTGGTCGACGTTGATGACCTTGTCTATATTTTCAATTCCGTCGATTGCGTCGTATGGAAGTGGATCCTGCAACGAACGGTAGAATTTCTGGCTGAGGATTGGCTGCAACGTGTCGTTGATAAGTGTGCTCTTGCCACTACCTGACACTCCGGTCACTACGACTAACATTCCAAGTGGGAATGTTACCGTCGCTCCCTTCAAATTATTTCCTTTCGCTCCGTATAGAGTGATGGCTTTGCCGTTGCCTTCACGCAATGTTTCGTTTGGAAGGATATTTCTCTCTCCCGATAGATACTGCGCTGTGGTTGTGCCTTTCTTCAGCATCTCCTTTGGTGTGCCTGAGAAGACAACCTCTCCACCAAGTCGTCCGGCTTTTGGACCGATGTCGACGATGTGGTCGGCGTTAAGCATCATATCTTTATCGTGCTCGACAACGATGACTGTGTTGCCGACATCACGTAGACTCTTTAATGAGTTGATTAGTCGGATATTATCTCTCTGGTGCAATCCGATGCTTGGCTCGTCGAGGATGTAAAGCACGTTGACAAGTTGTGATCCGATCTGTGTCGCCAAACGGATTCGCTGGCTCTCTCCACCGGATAGAGTGACGCTGGCACGATTCAAACTTAGATATTCAAGTCCGACGTCGAGCAAGAACTGTATTCTTGTGCTGATCTCTTTCAAAATCTCACTTGCGATGGCTTTCTGCTTGTCGCTCATGCCAGACTCGGCTGTCTTGCACCATTCCATAAGCTGAGCCAAATCCATTTCGGAAAGTTTGGCGATATTCACTCCGTTGATGCGGAAATGTAAAGCCTCTTTCTTCAATCTCTGTCCCTGACACTCTGGGCAGACGGTGGTTTTGCTAAACTGAGACGCCCATTTCTGTGCTGTGGCTGACGCTTCATCTTCCTGTTGCATCTCCACATATTGCATAACTCCCTCAAAACCAAGTGGTCGGCTGACAACTCCCGTCGCCTCATTCTTCACTTGGATCAACTCGTCTGTTCCGTTTAGAATGATGTCGAGAGCCTCTTCAGGAATCTCAGAAATAGGATCTTTCAAAGTGAAACCGTATTTTTCGGCGATCACTTCAAGTTGAGAGAAGAAAACATTCTTCTTATATTTTCCAAGCGGAACGATACCGCCTGCGTAGATACTTATGCTCTTATCTGGAATAATCTTGTCGACGTCGACCGTTGTCACCATTCCCAAACCTTTACAGTGGGGGCAGGCTCCGTGGGGTGAGTTGAATGAGAAATTATGAGGTGCTGGCTCGGCGTATGAGATTCCCGAAGTGGGGCACATCAAATGACGGCTGAAATGACGGGCATTCTCTTCTCCACGTCGCACGATCATCACCTCTCCTTCTCCAAGTTTCATTGCCAAGCGGACCGACTCACGGATTCTGTGAGCGTCTTTAGGCTGAACCATCAGTTTGTCGACCTCAATCTCAATATTGTGGTTCTTATAACGGTCCACCTTCATTCCAAGCGTGATCGGCATGATCTCCCCGTCGACACGGACATTATGGAATCCCTTTTTGCGGATCTGCTCAAACAACTCTTTGTAGTGACCTTTTCTGGCTTTCACGACTGGTGCAAGGATGATAATTCCGTCGCCAGCATAATCAGTCTCGATAAGATTAAGGATTTGTTCCTCGCTGTATTTCACCATTTTCTCTCCCGTCTCATACGAGAAAGCCTCACCGGCTCTTGCGAAAAGAAGACGGAGGAAGTCGTAGATCTCAGTTGTTGTGCCGACGGTAGAGCGAGGATTCTTATTGGTAGTCTTTTGCTCGATAGAGATTACCGGGCTCAAACCTGTGATCTTATCCACGTCGGGACGCTCCACATTGCCAAGGAAATTGCGGGCGTAGGCAGAAAAAGTCTCGATATATCTGCGTTGGCCTTCAGCGAAGATAGTGTCGAAAGCAAGCGACGATTTTCCACTGCCACTAAGTCCGGTGATCACCGTCAACTTGTTGCGTGGAATAGACACGTCAATATTTTTAAGATTGTGGACTCTTGCTCCATAAACCTCAATCTGCTCTGTTTCGATTGCCTCTTCTGCTTTAACAGCCATAGTTTGCTACAAATTTGAAAATTTCTACAAAGTTATCAATTCTTTTTATATTTTTGTAATTAAGAATAAATCAAAGATTACAAAATAATATATGGACAGCAAAATAAAAGTTCACGGTAGAGCGCAGAGCCGCACCGTGTTGGGAATTGTTGAGGCATATTTGGTACTTAATCCAAAAACGACAAAGGCAGAACTAGACCAGGCATTTCCTGCAAGTTTAAGTTCAGCAGCAAAAGAGTCAATGTTTCTTGATGTAAGAGACAAGGACAGCGTAAAAGATTACGAGAAGAGATATTTCGAGCGTGCAGACGAGACAATCTTCTTGGCCGACGGTACAGAGTTGGCGATGATTGAGGCATGGAACAATGCTGATTTCAATAAGGTTGTTGAGCATGCTAAACAATTTGGAATTGAAGTTGCTGAGTTCAGCAAGACAAAGCGTCCAGGTGAGAGAGGCAGTTTCTGGTTGGAAGGTTTGAACGAATATGATGTTGTAGCCGCGCAGGAAGATCTTAACACACTTCGAATCGGAAGTGGAGCTTCAATAGAGAGCAAACCAGTGGCTGAGACTGTAGAGACACGTGCTAACGGGGGAGATTCTGAGGGTAAGGCTGAAGATCCGTTCATGTTGGGCGCAGCATCACTACCTAAAAAAGATAAGCCAGTTGAGGAAGTTTCAAGCGACGATACAAACGCATCATGCAACTGTAAGTGGATCCCTGTGATCTTGATGCTTTTGCTATTCGGATTCTTTATGATGAAGGCTTGCAACGACGGTAAGGATTTCACATGTGGTGAGCCAGTTGCTCTAAACAAGCAGAACGCAAAGGATAGAGCAGCATTCTTGGCAGACAGTTTGTATCAGGATTCAATCATGCGTGCTGAGGCTTTACGTGCGAGAATGATCGCAGACAGTATCGCTGCAGCAGCAAAGGACTCTATGAAGGATGCTATCATCGAGGCTAAGACTTCTGATGAGATTGCACAGGCGATCGCAGACAACTTGGAGAAAGGTTTGTCGTCAAGTTTCAACAACATCAACTTCGAGGTTGGTAGTGCTAAACTAAACGAGGATTCACACGAGACACTCGATGGAATCGTAAAGTATCTTGAGGCAAATCCAGACAAGAGAATGAGAATCGTTGGTCACTCAAGTGCTGATGGTCCAGAGGATATCAACATTCAGTTGTCGAAGGATCGTGCAACCTCAGTTGCTGACTACTTGGTAAGCAAGGGAATTGACAGAAACAGATTGTACACTCACGGAATGGGTTCATCTAAGCCAATCAGTGATATTCCTGAGAAGAACAGACGAGTTGAGATTCAGGTGTTCTAATCTGATATCTTAATCATATTTATAAAGGCGTCATCTCATTTGAGGTGACGCCTTTTTACTTAAATCATTGAACCCGATACCATTTATTCCGTCTTCGACCGAATAAATGGTATCTCCCAAAATTCAAATAAGGCGTCGCAAGCGAAACAGGTCCGCTTGACCTGTTTGTGTGAGGAATCCAACGTTTGTAAGAAAATAAGCGTGTGTTGGCAGCGTGTTAGAGGCCCAGCGGACCTGTTTTGACGCAGTCAAGGGTAGCCGATTCCTGCGCAGCAGGTGTCGGATTGCGTGTGTCGGCAGCGTGTGTCGGAAACCCATTCAATTAAATCAAATCCTTAATCAGCATGTCGCTTGTCGCTCCTTCGATATTGGCGATATGATTGTTGAAATGCTTGATGACGCTGATTGGTGTATTCGCGTCGATATTAAAGTCGACGGAATGGATCTTATTGAAGAATAGTCGCATCGTCATCTGCTCCACTGGCATGGCTGGCTGAAAACAGTCTTCTCTGCCGTTAATCTGTACTTTACTCACAATTCCAGCCGAACGAAGTTTGTCAAGGTAGTCCATCACGTGGTGCGACGGTAGTTTTGACTCTTCGCTTAATGTTTTGACGTCGGTATAACTTACTTTTCCATCCTTTGCCTCGCTGAATCTTTTATAGATAGATGATGCTATTTGCAGACGGTACAAATCATCCTCGTAGTCGGATTTATTATGCTCTCTTGATGTGATCGACGTCAGGTTGCCATTGCTCTGCATTGAGAAACAGAGTTCGGCTCCACTGAGTGTGATCACCCAGAAATAATTCATAAACATCAATCCCAACACGATTGTGGCGATACTTCCGTAGATTTTGTTGTAGCTTGTGGCATAAAACATGATGTTGGTGAATACCGTGTAGAGCACGGCAAAAGAGATGCTCGCTATGATTGACGACACAAATGCGTTTCTCATTTTGACGCGGGTGTTGGGAATCGCGATGTAGAGGAACAGAAACATCAAGATTACTGCAAAGAATGGCATCATCACCGTCACCACGAATCCAGCAAAGTCGCTGATCTCTTCGGCGAAGGATTTCAAACCGATGCTTACCACCATTAGTAGTGAGATGACGAGGAGGGTGGAGATGTAGTTGGAAGCACGACGTATGATGCTTCGCGACGTCGACACTCTCCATATCTCGTTGAAGAAAGACTCTACTTCAGAGAAGATGCTATAGATAGACCAAAGCAAGAATGCGATACCGAAACCGAGGATGACTCCACCTCTAGAGTATTCGAGTTGGTTTTCAGCCATTTTGAACAGTGGCATCAGTCTTTCCCCGTTTTCTCCAAGAGTGTCTTGGACGTACTCGATCACCTTACCGTCGTAGCCAAATCCTTTAGTCATGGCAATGATGAATGCCAAGACGGGGATGATGGAGAAGATTGTAAAATAAGTCAGGCTCTTAGCTTTCTGACCGATCTTCTTCTCGTTGAATCCGAGCAGACAAAGCACAATGACTTCGGCGGTTTTGAATAACGGTCCAACCAGTCTCAGTTCACCGCCCATGTGGAGCAGTTCCACCACGTCGTCGATATATTCTTTAGGATGTTTGATTAGTTTGGAGGCTAAATCCCCCAATTTAGCAAGTATTTCTTTGGCTTCCATAAGTGATTTAAAATTAAAAAAGAAGAGAGGAAGTATAAGCCGGGTTATGTGCCACGGCAATTTTATTACTAAAAAGGCCGTGCGTCTGCCATTTATCTACTATGTGCGTCACCACACATCTCTAGCAATCTACCCTCCGACTCGGACGAGCAGCCCTCAAGCGTCGGTATACATGATCTTGCAACCCATGACCGATAGCGACGTCGCGTGTCACCACACGACCGGTGGGCTCTTACCCCGCCATTTCACCCTTACTGTCCGAAGACAGCGGTATATTTCTGTTACCGTACGTTCTCTCTCACGAAAGACTTCCCGTTAGGAAGCATGGTCGCTCTGTGTTGCCCGGACTTTCCTCTGACGTCTCAAGGACGCCAGCGACAGACCCTTCTTCTCTTCTGGAGTGCAAAATTACACTTTTTCGGGGATAATTAATAATGCAGAATGCTAAATGCTGAATTATGAATTGGTATTTCTTATTAATACACCAATTTCTGCGTCATCTTTTTGCCGTCTATGGTTTCAACCTGGATGATCAATGGTTCTTTTGATCTCAACGTGAATTCCCAACGGTTGTCAATCACTCGTGGGTCACTGAATGTCTTCAATTTTCCATTCGCCTTCAACACTACCACTTCTTTGATTATGTTGTCTGCAACGATGATTATTTTGTTTCCTTTTCTGTAGACGAGGAACATATCGCTTGGCACTTCTGCAGGACCCGCTGGCTTGACGCTGCTTGTCTCGTCGTTGCTGACGTCTTCTCTGGTAGTTCCGATTTTAATATCATCGTACCAGATATGGCAAGTTTCGGTTGGCACCCATGTTTGGTCGTTTCCTCCGTGGAAAGTAGAGAAGTATAGTTTGTCGACTTTGTCTCCATTATTTGTGAATCTCAGACCGTTTAGCGATAGCACCTCTTTGCCATCCACCCAAGCCTGCACTTCACCGTCGTAAGCATCTCCTGAAGAATTGATTTTTACTCTCTCTTCGATATGATGCCATGTGCCTCTTTCAAAAACGACATTGCTTCCATCTTCGTATTTCAACGGATGATCCTCACCCCACTTGGCTGGTTTGTCCATGTGGTAGAGATAAAGCACAATCTGTCCGTCGTTTCTCCACATGAATCGTGCAGAGAATCCGTTTGTGCCGTCGCAATTATCACCACCCGAACAATTCTTTCCTCCGCTTAGACCAGGCAGTTTGCCTCCTTTGCTTGTTGTGCCAAAACTGAAATTGTCGGAGAATCGCATCCAGTACGACATGTATGCTTCATCGCGTGGAGTGATTTTCAATTCTACCTGAACACCTGTTTCTGACGGCCCGACACCACCTTGCGGATATTCCACACGTAGTGATCTGCTATTTGATACATAATAAGCAGTGTCGATTATGGTTCTGTCATTCAATCCGTTATCCCATGTTCCAGTGGAGAAACCTTCTTTCTTCCAGTTTTCACGCAAGAATGGCTTTCCGACTTCTGCAGATTCGAAATCTGTTTGAGACAATGTCTCTGCAGATAGGGTAGCAGAGATTGCAAGGGATGCGAATAGTGCTGTTGATTTCATAGTCTAATAAGGGATTTGTTCCTCTTTGATGCAAATGTACATTTTTTCAGTGATTCTTCATTATTAATGGTTTGATAAAAAATTAAATATTATTTCCTTTTGATTGAATTTTTACTGCATAAAAATGCTTTTTGAGCCAAAAAAACAGGTATTTTTTTATGAAACAATGAAAAAATATTATATTAGTCGCCGGATTAGACGAAATTGGGTAATTGGGTATTAGAGTTTAGGATTATTGTATAAGTACAGAACAAGTAAATGTGGAAAATTGAAATGAAAAAAAGTTTACTTAGTCTAATATGTTGTTTCGGATTAATCCATACAGCAGAAATTTATGCGGCTGGTTGTGTAGTAGGAGGTTCAGATTTTGAAACTTCCTCTGAGTTGTTCAATCCTAAACTTTCCAATGATGGGAAAGGATGGTTTAGCAAGGACGTTGACAAACTCCTTAAAAATGAGTGTGGTGCATCATGTGATTACTCTTCTGATGTGGATGAGGCTTCACATGTTGGAATGGCGTCGGGCAACTTCTCTACATCTGCCACGTTAACTGCTAAATGGAGTGATTATTTGACCAAAAACATTAACACTACATCTAAAGGTTTTGCTGGTGTAGTTGCTAATCCACGCACGATTAGTCCGTATCTAAATGAGGGAAGCGGATCTAATCAGCTGGTGTTCTATGGAAATGGCCAGAATGTTTCAGTATTGACTTATTCGCTATCTGGATTAGTGCCTGGATCATCAGTCACTCTAAGTGTCGACGTGTATAATCTCCTTTCTCCTGATAATTTGGAGAAAGCGTTGGAGATTATGAATGAAGGAGTTACTGATCCGGATGATTTGGTGACAGAAATCAAACTTGGAAGGAAGTTGAGCTATACAGACGCTGGTACATTTTCTGCGCCAGCTCCACAGTTGAGTGTCAGCACATCTCAACCTGGAGGTATAGGTGTTGGAGCAGGAAATAGGAAGACGACGAATAAACTTGAATGGGGTGACAGCCAAAATTTGACTTTGACTGCGAAGGCAGACAATTCAGGAACCGTCACATTCTATTTTGCTGGAACAAACGGTGATTTCGGACCTATGGCAATAGATAATTTAAGAGTGGAAGGTGACTTTGAACCAGTGATTCGAGTTGTAGGTAATCCATGTCCACAGATGCCAGCTGTGTTGAGGCTGAATTCAGAATTCCCAGTTGGAACTACCTATTCTTGGAAAGAAGTCTCTACGGGAGAAACATCTTCTGATCAATCTATGATGTTTTTCCCGCCTAACCCAGATAACTATACTATCTCTTGCACAGTGAAAACTCCAGACGGATGTGTCGCAACCGCTACTCACGACATGTCGGTAGGAGAGTGTTGTGATGATGGTGATGGAAATCTTATGTCGTTGACTGATATCTATTTGGATGATTTTGGTAGATTCTCTGGTAGCACATATTACTATAGAGATAAAAGCGGACAGGAGCAAACTGTAAAAGCCCGTGAGATATTGGTCGGAACTGGTAATCATGGATATAGTATTGATGATCAGTTGAATAGAGGATCTGCATTTGCGAAGGAATTAAAGTATTCAGGAAAGAATTTCCGCAATGGAGCCTATGCTATTGCCACAGAAAACGCCTACAATTCTCCAGCAACGATGTTTGACGCATCAGGTGAAAAAGGTGGAGCTTTCTTGCAGATAGATATGAAGGGCGACGGTTGGATGGACAAGGTGGTATATGAACAGGAGATTACAGACTTGTGTCCAGAACGTCCTATTTCGTTTTCTGCCGCTGTCGGAGCAATTAATAAAAAGCCGACGTCGGGATTCACAACCAATGCAACAATTCAGGTCCGTCTTGTTGATTCCAAGACTAATGAAGTGATAATGGCCGATGGAACACCTATTGAGGACACATATATCTTGGACAAAGTAGGGTGGGTAGAGCCGAGAAAAACTTATGATTTTAAGTTGCCAGTAGGCATTGAATCAGTTAAAATCCAGATTATCAGTAAAGAAGATGATTATAAGGCAGCACAACGTGGAGATATCGCATTGGATGATATTGCTTTTCGCGTCTGCACACCTCCAAAGGTGGAGGTCGTAGCGTCGAGCAATAATGATAATTTGTTGAATCTGTGTATGGGCGACGACCTTGTCTTAAAGGCACAGGTCAAAGCCAAAGGTTATTTTGAAAAACCAACTGCCGGACATCTTTTCCAGTATACATATAAAGATCCAAGTGATCCATCTTTTGATCCAATTTCAGATTGGAAAGACTTGGGAGAGGTCCAGGATGAAGATGAATACATTATCAAAGATCCCGCAACTCATTTCGCTTTTGCTGGAGTTGAGAGAAATGAAAAAGTACGATTCCGTGTGGTGATCGGAGAGTTTAATTATCTAAGGGATCAGCGTGATTTATGGGAAACTTTGGATGAAATGAGTCCATGTAGAAATGTCTCGTTCTCAACGATCCCTGTTGAAGTCGCATTGAATTGTGATGTATGCGAACCGGTGGAGAAGGCTTCGATTATTTCAGCAGATCCGTCGACTTTGATTACTACAAACGCAAAACAAGAGAAGGAAGTGATTCTTTGCCCTGGTGAAGTGGCAAATCTTACGACTGAGGCACTTGTACCTGCGAATCCAAGTGCAATGGGTGTCAGTGTCGGGCCAAATAATGAACCTCGTAAGTATATTGCTTCTTGGCATAAAGGTTCAAAGGGTGTGTTTGGCACTACAACCTCAGGAAATCGCGTCTCTTTTCATAATGTTAAGTGGGAGGACGCAGATTGGTATTACCTGTTGGTGAAGGATATTGAATTCCCAGATGAAGATGGAAAAGTATGTTGGAGATGGGATAGTATCCACGTCGTCGCCGGCACTCTTCCTACAGATACTTTGGCGTATCCAGAAGAGTTCTGCGAAGGAACATTGGCAGAAGAACCTATAAAGACAATCGATGGCTTTAGAATTGATTGGTATGACGGTGCTGATTCAATGAGAGCAAACTCTATTTCAGAACCAGAGGTAGGTGATGTGAAAAAAAGTGAATCTCCAAAATCATATTGGTATGCGTTGAATGATGAGAAGACAGGTTGCCGTGGTGAAATGACGAAATATGTTGTCTCTGTACAGAGTGTGGATAATCCATTGGCAAATCCAATCACATATTTGAAGACGGAGGTGGAGAGTGGAAATGCATTAAAACCGACAGATCAGGCTCCAGATGCTATCATTAAAGACGCTTCTTGTGAGATTGTATGGTATAATGATGATGAGACTGGACCAATAGATGAGATAGTAGCAACACCAACTCAAGCAGAGGTTGTCGGACTGTATGGAAATTTGACAAAGAAGTATAAAATCAAGCAAGTGAATGAATTAGGCTGTGAAAGTGAATTCGTTCCAGTTTCAATCATTGTGTCTGGTTATCCAGCACCTACAGTGAAAGACATTTCTGTATGTGAAAATTCACCATTGTTGAAAGGTACACTCGTAGCATCAGCAAATGGAGTTGATGGTGGAAATTCGGCGTCAGAGTTTGAGTTGGTTTGGTATAATAGTAAAGACGACGGTACAATAGATGATTCTCAGGAATTTGATAAGATTGAGTTGTCTCCTTCAATTCAAGAAGCATCCGCTACAGAGAAGACAAAGAAATACACTTACTATGTGCGTCAACGTCTTAAAACCAATCCGGCGGCGGAGAGTGCTCCTGTAGCGTTGACTGTAACCGTATACTCAAATCCTAAACTTGTCGCTGTTGAAACTGCTCCAAAGTGTTTGGGAGAGAAGCAGAACTTGAAGGAGATGTTCAATATTGATATTGAAAATTGTGAAGTTCATTATTATGAGAATGGAGTCCAGACATCAGCAGAAGTGACCGAAGCAGGCAAGTATTTGGTGACTGGTTCGTATGTGATTAATAAAGGTGAGGCTGATGAACAAACTTGCTCGTCGGAACAAGAAGAACTTAATGTTGTGTTCCATGAGTTGAAAGCAGACGTTACCGGAAAAGATAAGACATGCCCGAATATAGCAGTGGATTTGGATCTATATCTGACATTGGGAGGTGGACTTGTAGAGAGTGATCTTATCTATTCGTGGTCGAACAACCTAAATAACACAAAAGCAAAAACTAAGACATACTCGACTGGTTCTGCCGGTCTCAACAATGCCGGTGATTTGATGAAGGTGACGGTAGAGGTGTCAAGTGCAGCATGTAATGGAGTTAATGCAGTGAAGCTGGTTAAGGAGATCGTCGTCGGAGATGGCAGTCTTGATGGAAAAATTAAATTCTCAGAACCTGACAATGGTCAGACATTACAGGATGCAATATCTGCAAACAACTTGTCTTTTAACTCTTGTGGAGGAATGGTTACGGTTGAATTGACCGATGTGGTCAATAAAGATGGTGGCTCATATACGTTGACTGGAGCAGAAACATCATCAGGAACATTCTCTGATGAGGCTGCTGGATCGGCTACAATGAGTCTTGGTGCAGGAAATTACACGATTTCTTATATAAACGAGTGTCCTACAATGTTTTCATTTAAGATTGTCGACAAGGGTGTAAGTGCAAAGTCGAATAATGATGCCATGACTATTTGTGAGGATGAAAAATGGGTGGCTCAAATCTTAGACCTAAAAGGACCTTCCAACACTATAATTGAATGGAGGCATGATGGAGTTGTGATTCCAAACCAGACAGGAACAAAGTTGGAGATTAATTCAGCAAAGCCATCTGATGAAGGAGTTTACTCATTCTCTCTGATTTCAGAAGGATGTAGATATGATGAGGAAATTGCTGATGGTAAGAGCCTTGTTGTAGGATCTATTAGTGTGACATTATCTTCTGCTACTCCAGTTTGTGGAGATGGAGTAGAGAGTGTTACGGTAGATGTGACGCCTAATTCATTTGTTGAGGAGCTTGATTGGAGCGATAACCCAGAAGGAGAAGTGTCTGGAAATATGACGGGAGCATCAATTACTCCGGTTTATGACGGATCGGGTTCTGCAACTATCACTAAACAATATAAGGTCATAGCAAAGAATCAGTATTGCGACGCCAAAACATACTATATTCCAGTGGAGGTACATAAACCATTAGAAGGAAACATTGAAGCTCCTTCTCAGATATGTGAATTTGATCGTCTTGCTATCGATGCTTCTTCATACGGTGCGGATAAATACGAGTGGATATATGAAGAGACGCAAATGACATTTACAAGTTCCATCGTCTCTCTTATACCAGAACCTGGTTCCGCCACATTCTCTCTTCACGTGACAAGAGGCGTATGTGAGGCTGACGAGACTATAAATGTTGATATTATTCCTGTGCCTGTCGTGGCACAGATCGATTCGATTTCATATAGGACAGTTGAAATCCACCTTGATGAAAATAGTGATTATGGACCTTATAAGTACATTATTGATGGAAATTCCGATGATCCGGAAGTTGACAATAATCTACGAAGCGGACTTTCTTATTCAACACATACGCTTACGGTGGTAGACAAGAATGGCTGTCATTCAGAGAAGAAATTCATTGTTAATACACCTGGAATCAGGATTCCATACTTTATTACACCAGATGGTAATGGCGAGAATGACAAGTTTGTAGTGGAAGGTTTGGCAGAAGGATATCCAGAAGCGGAGATTACTATCTTTGACCGTTGGGGTAAAAAACTTGCAGCATACAGGGCTGGTGATGATGCCGACTGGGATGGAATCTACAATGGTGCTAAGATGCCGTCGACAGACTATTGGTATGAAATCAATATCAATGATATAGACAAAGTATATACAGGACATTTTACTTTGCTTAGATAATATTTGTAGAGACGGGGCATGTCCCCGTCTTTGATGTTTGTGATATCAGTGCTCTCATTTTGGACAACTGCTATATAATCTCCTTATTAAACAACAAAAGGTCGGATTTCTCCGACCTTTTGTTGTTTATTGTATGTTTTAATTAGTCTTCTGGTGTGTAGCGAACGATTGTCTGCTCACGGTCTGGACCAACTGAAACGATCTTGATAGGAACCTCAAGGTAATCCTCAAGGAAGTCAAGATAGTTGTTGTACTCCTCTGGGAACTCAGAAGTCTTCTTAGTCTTAGTCATATCCTTCTTCCAACCCTTGAACTCCTTGTAGACAGGAGTGAAGTTAGCCTCCTTGATATCGAATGGGAACTCGTCAGTCTCCTCACCGTTGATATTGTAAGCTACGCAAGCCTTGATTGTATCGAAGTCATCAAGAACGTCGCTCTTCATCATAATCAACTTAGTTACACCGTTGATCATAACTGCATATTTCAAAGCAACAAGGTCGATCCAACCGCAACGTCTCTCACGGCCAGTTACTGCTCCGTACTCGTGGCCAAGATCACGGATTTTCTTACCAGTCTCATCGAACAACTCAGTTGGGAAAGGACCAGCACCTACACGTGTACAGTAAGCCTTGAAGATACCGTAAACATCACCAATCTTACGTGGAGCGATACCAAGACCAGTACATGCACCAGCACAGATTGTATTAGATGAAGTTACGAATGGGTAAGAACCGAAGTCAACGTCAAGCATTGTACCCTGAGCACCCTCTGCAAGAATTGTTTTACCCTCTTCCAAAGTATCGTTCAAGAAATACTCGCTGTCGATGAAAACGAACTCTCTCAACTTCTTCACACCTTCCATCCAATCTTTCTCGATTGCCTCAAGCTCCTGCTTGTAATCGAAGTTGTAGTGAGAAAGAATCTCCTTGTGGCGAGCGATAGCTTTTGCATACTTCTCTTCGAAGTTTACAAGCAAATCACCGACTCTCAAACCGTTACGAGAGATCTTGTCTGTGTATGTTGGGCCGATACCCTTACCTGTTGTACCGATCTTTCCTGCACCCTTAGCCATTTCGTAAGCCTTGTCCAAAAGACGGTGTGTAGGAAGGATTAGGTGAGCCTTCTTAGATATGTATAGGCGCTCTGTCAAATTGTGACCTGATGTTTCAAGCTCCTCAACTTCTTTCTTGAACAATGCTGGATCAAGCACTACGCCATTTCCGATTACATTGACCTTACCACCCTGGAAAATTCCTGATGGAACTGATCTAAGTACGTATTTCTGGCCTTCAAACTCAAGTGTGTGTCCTGCATTCGGACCTCCTTGAAAGCGTGTTACGACATCATAGTTTGGCGTCAATACGTCTACTACTTTTCCTTTACCCTCGTCGCCCCATTGCAAACCGAGTAAAACATCTACTTTCATTCTGTTATTTTATTGTAATTCAGTTTCTTA
>DCIP01000013.1:1962-3954 GCA_002317115.1 Candidatus Scybalocola fimicaballi | reverse complement strand
GGAGTAAGTTTGCCTTGTTCCTCAAAACTTTTTATGATGGCACTGCGACGTTCGTCCACAGCGATGATCTGATTCTGTAGTTTAATGATGCTCTCCACCGTTGTTTCATCCATACCGCCTGTCATCTCCTTACGGTAGCGGCAGATGAAGGGAATGGTGCATTTGTCGGCAAGAAGAGAAAGCACGTTAGCCACTTTGTCTTTAGGCAAAGAGAGTGCCGACGCAATTGATGCTGCTATATCTTTGATGTCTGTCATCATTTATGTATATAAATATCGTGGTCTCCTAAATCGTACTGATAATATCGGTCTCCGGATTTGATGTAATTCAATTGAAAGTATGTGCGGATATAATCGTCGTATGGAGTGATTGACACTTTCCATACCTGACCTTTCTCTGAAATGTCGGCTTTATTATTATTGGAGTCGATTTCTGTGTTGGGAAGCGCGATATGCCATTCCGACATGTTTTCTCGTCCCCATCTGCCAAGGTGATCCCAGTTGTTGCCCCAACTTGTGCTCCAGAATAATGGGAGCTCAATATTGGTGCTGAGTTCCTGCGACTGATTCTTAAGATCTTTTGTCAATAGTGCGATATCCCCGTCGACGTCGGATGATTTATACCATAGCTCGAATCCGAAATCGGTGTCTACTAATCCGTCTGGCTTTTTCACTGGTTCCATTGTGTGGGTAGGGCGGAACACAAAACCTGTGGAGTCTTTTATCTGTTCGATTTTCTTATTGTACATCTTTTTATTCACCGAGCAACTGGATGTCGTGGAGAATAAACTGATACAAAATACTAGTTTGAGAAGTAATCTGATTTGCATGTTGAACGAGTCTTATTTTATTTGAAAAACTTTATCCTCGTTATATTCGCTTGCCAAATATGTAGGACGCTTCTTAGTCTCATGGAAGATTCTGCCGATATATTCTCCAAGAATACCAATACAAATCAGCTGGATTCCTCCTAGGAACAGTATCACGCTGATCAAAGATGTGAATCCTTGAACTGGATCTCCGAAGATAAGTGTTTTTCCTATATAGAATAGCAAGAAGCAGAATGCACCAAACGCTGTTATCGCTCCTATGAGAGTGGCAAAACGTAAAGGGGCTGTGGTGAAAGAACAGATACCTTCGATTGCCAGGTTGAACAAACTCCAGAAATTCCAGTTGGAGTCGCCTGCAACTCTGTCTCCACGGTCGAAAATGATCTCTTTCTTTTCGAATCCGATCCAACAAAACAATCCCTTTGTATAACGTTCTGATTCGCGAAGATGTTTCAATGCCTCTATACACTGTCTGTCAAGCAGACGGAAGTCTCCCACGTTTTGAAGTACATCGAAGCGTGTTGAATGATCCAGTATCTGATAGAACAAAAGCGACATTTTTTTACGAAACCATGATTCCTTACCTCTGTTGGCTCGCTTTGCGTAAACGTCTTTATAACCTTCTTCCCAATACTTCAACATTTCAGGAATTAATGAAGGTGGGTCTTGAAGGTCTGCATCCATGATGATCATGCAGTCGCCTGTCACATAGTCGAAACCTGCAAGCATGGCATTCTCCTTTCCGAAGTTGCGCGACAGATTGACGTAACAGAGACGGTCGTCCGCTGCTCTTAGTGCTTTGATGATTTGAAGCGTATTGTCTTTGCTTCCATCGTTTACAAATAATATTTCCCAATCATAAGAAGACTCTTTGTCCATCAAATTCTTCAGTTCTGGATATAACAATGGGAGTGATTTCTCTTCATTATAACATGGGACAAGAATAGATATTTTCTTCTTATTAGTGTCGAGTGGTTGCATTATGTTATTGTTATCGGTTTATAACAATTAATTTATTTTTTTGACAAATCTGGACATACAAACATTCGTTTGTGAATACAAAATTGCCGGTTGTTTCTTTCTCTCGTGCAAAGTTATCAAAATTATGAATTCCAACAAAGTTGTTTGAATTTTTCAAAAACGACATCTGTTTTATCCAATAT
>DCIP01000013.1:0-1878 GCA_002317115.1 Candidatus Scybalocola fimicaballi | reverse complement strand
ATTATTTTTTGTATCTTTGCAAAGGTTTAATTCATATTAAAATATAATGAAAAAGTTTTTTTCTCTTTTCGCTTTGGCTACAGCTATGCTAAGCTGCAGCAACAATCCTACAGAAGCAAACGTTGAATCAGCTAACGATTCTGTTCCAGCTGCAGCGTCGACAGTATATTTCACATCTGAGATCTCTCCTGAGTCTCTTGTCCGTATCTATGAGCAACTTGGTGTCAATCCTTCAGGTAAGGTGGCTGTGAAGATCAGCACAGGTGAGGGTGGCAACAACCATTATCTAAAGCCAACTCTTATCCGTAATCTTGTGGAGAAGGTCGACGGTACTATCGTGGAGTGCTGCACTGCTTACGGTGGCACTCGTCAGGATCCGAAGAAGCATTGGGAGACTATCCATCAGCACGGTTTTGACTCGATCTTCAAGGTGGACCTAATGGATGAGTTTGGCGACATGAGAATTCCAATCCAGGATTCATCTCGTTTGAAATACGACCTTGTGGGCGAACACTTGAAAAACTATGATTTCATGATCAACCTTGCTCACTTCAAGGGCCACGCTATGGGTGGATTCGGTGGAGTGATGAAGAATGCCTCTATCGGTGTGGCGTCGACAGCAGGTAAGGCTTACATCCATTCCGCTGGTATGACTGAGAATCCCGACACTATGTGGGCTCACCTTCCTGAGCAGGATCATTTCCTTGAGAGTATGGCTGCGGCAGCTCAGTCTGTCCACAATTATATGAAGGGCAATGTGGTGTATATCAACGTGATGAATAATATGAGTGTGGATTGCGACTGTGATGGCAATCCTGCAAAACCGGAATTGAAGGATATGGGTATTCTTGCCAGCCTTGATCCAGTGGCTGTAGACCAGGCTTGCCTTGACCTTGTCTTCACTCATAAGGCTGCTGATGGCGACGACGAGAAACCGTTGATTGAGAGAATCAATCGTCAGCATGGCACTTATATCACTGATTATGCAGAAAAGATCGGTTTTGGTTCAAAGAAGTACAATCTTGTAAATATCGATAATAATAATAAATAACATTTTATGAAAAAGTACGCAATATTGGGACTTTTGCTCCCAATTTACGCACAAGCTCACGAAGCAGCCAATGACACAACTTATCTTGAGGATGTTGTTGTGACTGGTGCTCGTATGTCATCTGATATTCGCCACTTGCCTATGACGGTATCTGTCGTTGGCAGGGAGACGTTGGAGAAGAATGAGCAGGCTAATGTCCTTCCGTCGGCAGTGATGAACGTGCCAAGTTTGTTCGTCACTACTCGTGGCATGATGGGCTACGGTGTCAGCGGTGGAGCGGCTGGAGGAGTCAATCTTCGTGGTATCTCTGGCGGAACAGGTGGAATCATGGTTCTTATTGATGGTCATCCACAGTATAACGGTATCTATGGCCATCCTATTTCCGACTCTTATCAGACTATGATCACGGAAAAGGTGGAGGTGCTACGTGGACCAGCATCTGTGCTTTACGGATCAAACGCAATGGGTGGAGTGATCAATATCGTCACTCGTGGAATGAAGGAAGACGGTGTGAAGACCGACGTCAATATTGGTGGAGGCTCATGGGGAACCGCCCAGGCTGAGGCTACCAACAGAATCAAGAAGGGAAAGTTTAGCAGCACCGTCAGCGGACAGTATGGCAGAAGCGACAACCATCGTCCACGCATGGGCTTTGAGCAGTATGGCGGCTATTTGAAGTTGGGCTACGATTTCACTGAGAATTGGAATATCTGGGCCGACGGTAATGTGACTCATTTCAACGCGTCGCAACCGGGCTCTGTGGATGCTCCGATGTATGAGGCTGACCAGTGGATCACACGTGGTGTGGCGACGTTGGCTTTGGAGAA
>DCIP01000065.1:5480-7978 GCA_002317115.1 Candidatus Scybalocola fimicaballi | reverse complement strand
GAGAGTGGGGTTAGGGCGTTCCGCCCTTAACAATCCTCATTTTGGTCACAATGGTATATAATTACCGTTATTTTTCCCACAAAATCCTATAAAAATATCCTGGTTCTGGATTTATCAGGTAATATTCGTATGATTTTGATTTTTCGTCAAATTGAACACTTCCAATTTCTTCGTAGTCTGCACAATTCTTTTTGATTGCACTACACGATAAGTTTCAAATATGCTATGAGTATTGTCTATTGCTTCGTATTTTGTGAATACTGATACTTTCAAATGATCATTCTCATTTTCTTGCTTGATAAATAAGGATAGTGAACGTACAATGCTAATCAATAAAATAACTAGACATAAACATAACATGCATAGGGCGATAATGGCGTTGGTTTTGTCAGAAAACGCAAGTATTACTAATCCAGCAATGGAGGCTAGTCCACTTGTGAGATTAAACCAAGCCGACGCGTTGGTTATAAAGTATTTCATCAGTCTGATCCCATAATTGTTTTTATTAGTTTATTTTTGCAAAGATAATGTTTTTTGCATTATTGTCAATCCTTCAAACATAAAAATAATGCAAAAAGGGAATGACCTCATTTGAAGTCATTCCCTTGAATTTTTACTAATATTTCTAAATTCTCAATTTAGATTAGAAGTGCGCACTTAGCATGATTTCATGTGTGTTCGACGGAAGATTGTTGTACTTTCCAAAGTTCATGTCGTAACTGTAACCGAAGCGGAAACGGTTAGCCCACTCGAAACCAAGAGTGACGCTCATCATCTGCATCTCTGAGAATCTGTTCATGTCTGGCTTCCATGCAACACCTCCCCAGAATGTCTTCTTGAAGAATGCCTGGCAACCGATCTCTGTTGTGTTGGTGTTGTGCTTGTGCATGTATGAAAATAATGGAGCCAAGTCAAAACTCTGTGTGATGTTGAAGAATCCTCTTCCATACACGTAGAAGTGGCGTCCTTTCTCAAATGTTGTCGACGTGTCGTTTAGCAAGTGAGTGCAAGAGAAACCTGCCATCCAATGCTCGTTGCTTATCTCGGCTCCGGCGTTGAAATCTGGGTTGACCTCTGTTGTCTTATCCTTAACGAATGTGGACTTGCCAATCTCTGAGTCGTCCTTCAATACATTCTTGAATGGATCAAATGAACCGACGTTGATACCGGCTGAAATACCAAGTGATAGGATGTACTTCGGATTCAAGTCGATATGGTATGCGTAGACTGCTTGTACGTTAGTCTGGCTGTTGCCAACTCCAAGGTTGTCGTAGTTCACCGTCGCACCGAAACTTGATTTCACATTCTCGCTATAAGCGGTGAAGTTCAACAATCCTGTCTTTGGTGAGTTGTCCACGCCTGCCCACTGCAAACGTCCAAGCAAGAAGGCATCACAACCTTTGTTGTTACCAGTACCTGCTGGGTTGATATTGATACGTGAGAAAATCTGCTGCGACACCATCAAATCCTGTTGAGCGAATGCACTACTCATTGCTCCTGAGATGGAGAGCAACACCGTCAACAATTTTATATATATTCTTTTCATCTTTTTCTTAATTATGAATTACGAATTAAGCATTACGAATCGTGTATTACTCCATTATTAGGATTTCCACTCTTCTGTTTTTCTGGTGCTGCTCTTCTGTCTGCGCATTCTTGAATACTGGCTTGTACTCACCCAATGCCATTGTGAAGAGACGCTTTCTGCTGACTCCCTTGCTGACCAAGATGCTCTCGATCTTCTTGGCACGTTTCATACTCAAAGCGTCGTTATACTCGTATGAACCACGCTCGTCTGTGTGGCCGATCACAAGGAAACTGTTCTTTGGATAGAAGTTGATGAACTCCAAGATTACCTCGAAATCCTTCTCGTAGTCTGCATTGTTCACAACATCCTTGTCGTAGTCGAAATAGAAGATTCGCTTGTCTGCTGTCGCAACCACATTCTTAGATGCTTTCACCACTGCCTCCTGATCGTTCTTGAAGACGTCGTTTAGCTCAGCTACAGAAACCTTCTTTGTTGGCTCCATTGGTGCAGTCTCTTCTTTTGCCAACAATTCCAATAGTCGGTCGTTCTCCGACTTCGACTCGTCAAGGATATCGTCCTCGTAGTTGAACACTTCCTCTTTTGGCTTACCGTCGTCGAATGGATTATAAGGAATCTTTTCGTCTGTGTTCGTGTTGCTTACAACTGGAGAGTATGCCAAGTTGGACAATTCTTCGTCTGTCGGAACTGATGCCTGAGATGGAACGTTTGTGCTCGACTGGTTAGCAGAGCTGTTGTCCGCAATCTGATTGTTTGCCGACGGAGTTGCAGTCTGCTGATTTGCTAATTGCTGGTTATTCGACTGCTGGTTAGCAGATGTAGAATTTTCTCCAGACTTGTTGTCGTTAACTGCCATTAACTGATCAAACTCCTGCTTGTTTTCATTAGCATATTTCGACAATAGCTGTGGTCTCTTCCAATCTTCAATCTTGCTGATGTATGTGTGGAACAT
>DCIP01000065.1:0-5393 GCA_002317115.1 Candidatus Scybalocola fimicaballi | reverse complement strand
ATAGGGAAGTCCTCGTTACCAAGACTGTTCACCTCTTTGCCAAGTCGTTCTGCTGGCGACCACTCTCCATCCTCGTTTTTCTCTGTCTTCCAGATATCAAATCCCTTTGCTCCTTCTGCATTAGATGCAAAATAGATTGTGTTTCCATCCGGTGCGACGGAAGGGTTCTTTGCTATAGCCTCGTCTTTTGGAAGATATCTCCAGCTTGCGTAAGCCAACATGCTTCCCTGAAACTCGTTTCTTTCCTTGCCAAGTCCTGGAATCCACAATTTCTTGCCGCACTTGAATTTTCCAAACGATTTCTCCTTAGCTGCGTAGATGTCTCCGCCCACACTGTAGTATGCCACTCCGTTAGCATAGCTGATAGCACCGTCGGCCTTCAAAGATGTCAAACTCTTGTTGAACTCTTTGTTTTCGATGCCGTTGGCAGTCTGCTTGCCAATATAAATGCTGTCGCCGCTGCGGACGATGACGTAACCGTCTTTGTAATTTGTAGTCACGTCGTCTCTTGTGGCGTTTTCAAACTTGTTGAATCCACCCTGAGGTGCCGCTATGGCCATACCTGCAATGGTAAGTCCGGCCAATAGCGCTATTGTATTTAGTGATTTCATTTTTTAGTCTCTTTTAAACACCTGAATTGTACCCTTCTTCTCACGACCGTCCTTCAATGTCAATGTGTAGACGTAAACACCTGCGTCTGCAACGTCGCCTTTGTAAGTTCCGTCCCAACCATTGTCGCCACGGTGGATCAAGTTACCGAATCTGTCGTAGATCACAACGTCGTAACCAAGCATGAACTCATCGTTTTCACCGTTCTTCTCAAATGGAGTGAAGACGGTAGGAATATTGACATCGTCAACAAGTGCGATTGTCATGATATCACTCTTGACATCAGGACATGCTCCGTTCTTTGCGACGAAGTAGTACTTGACATCTCCGCTTGGCATGTCTGAGTGTTTAAGCTCTTCTGTCTCGCCAAGAGAAGTGATGTCGCCTTCTGCATTTTCGCTGTACCATGTGATTGGCCCCTCTACATTTCCGTTGAATGAAGCAACCATGTCGATTGCACCACCATATACAAACTTAGTAGAAGTAGTCGCAAGGTGAGCAGTGTGTGGAGCGTCAACTGTGATTGTCACGCTTGCTGTATCGCTCACTGCACATACGTTGTCGTTTCCTCTTACCCACATAACGCTTGTTGCAGTAGGAAGGATCTTACGCTCAGGAGTTGTTGTCACAGCACCGTCCCACCAGATCCATGATGATGGCTCACCGTTCTCTGCCATAGCAGTAAGTTTGACTGAATCAGCACCTGTCTGGCAAATTCTGTCGACGTCGGCCTCAAGAGCAACCTTGACAGCCTCGTTGACTGTGATACTTGTAGAGATCTGCATTGATGGACATCTCAAGTACTGGCTGTTTGCGTTGACTGTGTATGCTGAATCCACGTCAGGAAGAACAGAGATCATTGTTGTGTCCTTTGCACCTGTTGACCAAATGTAACTGTAGTTTTCTGCTGGGTCAGCAACGATAGAAATCTTAACACTATCAGATCCGACGTTACAGATTGTTGTGGCAGTCTGTGTCAAATTGAAATCAACTGGTCGGTCGATCTTGATTCTGATTGTGTCTACTGCGTCTGGACATCCTCCTGTCAAATCTTTAGCGCGTAATGCGTAAACTGTTGTGTTGGCCTCTGTCTTAGCAGTGTCTCCACTGAACAAGATATCGTTCAAAGTGAACTGGATATTTTCGTTTAGAGAACCTCCGTTGATCTTCTCGATTGCGATTGCAACCTCGCTGCCCTTACAGTAGATGCTGTCAGTTGTCTTTGCTGCAAATTCAACGTTCTTAGCTACTGAAACTGACTTGTTCATTGTTACGCTTTCGCAGATGCCAAGTGTTGTGCTAACTGTTGCCTCGTATGTTGTGTTCTCCATTGGAACGTCTGTCAAGACTGTGTCTGTAGTCTCGAAATTCTTCCAAGTGTAGATCAAATCGTCTCTCTTCTGAGCCGACGTGATTGTAAGAGTCACATTGCTTGAGTCGTCACAAACAGCCTCTCTGCTGATTGCCAACTCGACCTCTGGCTTGAAATCAACAACAAGTTTGATTGAGTCTGTTGCGTTTGGACAGTATCCCAACTTGCTCTCTGCAACCACCTTGTACATGATTGTGTCTGCTGTTATGCTGCGATCAGCAACCTTGCTGCTGTCCTCCCATACGATTGATTTGTATGCTCCGTTGATTGTCTCCGCCTTTAGATTAACTGCGTCGCCATAGCAAGCTCTCTCTTTATCTGTAGTCAACTTGATCTTTAGACTGTCTTCAGAAACGAATTTCTTCTGAGCCTTAACCAATTCTGTCTCGTCTTTTACCAAAGCAACCTTGATTGTAGTCTCACCTACGATATTCAAGTTGATGCTTATCTTGTCTGTTGCTCCTGGAATCTCAACGAAATCAGCATCTCCGTTTGCCTGAGAATACCACTTGATGTTTGTTCCTGCAACCAAGTTGTCAAGGTTGTCTCCCTCGATCTCTACAAGTACGTCGTCCATCTTCTCACAGATTCCGTTAATTCCTTGCTTGAAGAAGATTTTAGTGTTCTTGATCTTCAATGTGTCGCCAATCTTATCGGCTGACTCTGGATCATCAGGTGTCACCTCACCGTTGGCAATCTTGTCGCAATCTGTTCCTGAGATCACACGGATTGTATGCTCCTTCTCATTCATGTTGACTGTTGAGATGATGATCGCAGTGTCCTGAGTTGGACCTTCGATCACTACCCACTTGTCACCCTGCAATTCCTGAACTGCGTAGCAGCGTTTGAATGGCTCCTTGCCTGGAGTGATAACGATTGTCAAGCTGTCGTCTGTGCGTGCGATCTCGTCGCCTCCACCTTCAAACTCAGTCTTGATGCTGTCTCCACATGATGTGCCACCAATCTGGATCATCTTCTCAGCAGTTAGGTTTGTTCCGTCTGTTGTAGTTGCCTTGATTGTAACCAAACCAGTCAAACCGATTGTGTTGGCTGTGAACTTACCTGTTCCGTCAATGTATCCAAGCACTGGGTTGTTCATTGTCCACTTCAATGCTTTTCTTGTAGCATTGTTTGGAGTGATGATTGGTTCAATCTGCATTGAAGCACCCTCTGCCAAACAATCCTTAGCATCCAAAACAATGTTTTCAATCTTAACCTCATCCTCTACATAAATGTAGATTGTAGTATCGTTGTTGACTGTGAATGAGTCTGCGTGATCCTTACCATAGTTTAGAACGTATGAGTAATCACCCTTAGGACACTCGATCACGATCTCTCCAACCTCAGAAGTGACATCTGTAGAATACTGGGCACTGTCTTTGTTGACAACCAACTCCAAGCCCTGCATTGGCTTCTGTGTGTTCTTGTTCTTTACAATGAACTTAATATGTTTCATTGGAACACCGTTTCTGATGTCAAACTTCAAATCGTAGTCGCCAACGACGAAATTCTTAACGATATCAAGTATTCTCAACTGATACTTGCCTGGCAACAAGTGGTCGCGTACGATTCCGTTGGCGTCTGACAAAAGATTCTCATGTTTAGCTTCATCGTAGATGAATGAGTTGATCAAATGTTCACCTGTCTCGTCATATTTATAAATCTTTCCGAAGATTCCCTGAACGTATGAGCCAAGGGCATCTGTGATGATAAGCTCCACATTTCTCTTAGTTGGGATAACAACGTAGATAGTGGTGTCTGTGCCTCGCGCGTTTTCAATATTAAATGGCCACTCAAATGTTCCCTCGTAGTAGAAGTCCTTCATTGTGTACTTGAGTGTGTAGTCGCCTTCACGAAGATTCAAACTGTCAGGGAAAATGTTGATTTCCTTATCGTCATTATATGTAGTCTTTGACAACAAAATACCAGCTGACTTTGGTTTGCTTAGAGAGTCGTTTGTGAACACCTCCAAGTATTTGAAGTTAGGGTATACAATCTGACCGTCATGTACGAATTTGAAATATGCGTTCTGCACTCTCTCGTCGTAGATGAAGTATACGGTAGTGTCCTTAGTTACTAAGAATTTCTTTTTCTCACCAAAAAACTCAACTGAGAAGCTGTCTTTTGTAGTTCCATACTGGTAGAAACCGTCTGTGTTGGTGTATCTGTCCTTGTAACCATTGATTTGCAATGGGAACGCTGTCATGTAGCGAGATACTGTGTCTGGTTTGCATACGATAACATTTACAGTGTATACAGGAGCAATGTCGTATTCTGCGTATCTTGTTTGATCTCCGGTG
Source organism: Candidatus Scybalocola fimicaballi (assembly GCA_002317115.1). Taxonomy (GTDB): domain Bacteria; phylum Bacteroidota; class Bacteroidia; order Bacteroidales; family Paludibacteraceae; genus UBA1723. The sequence goes on along the minus strand of DCIP01000065.1, from coordinate 1,112 downwards.
AAGAGTCTTAGGTAGTCACTAAGGAATCCTTCTGCGGTCATCTCGTTGATGTTGAATCCGAAATCGTATGTGCCTGTACCTACTCTTAGTGGATTGTTGTAGTACAAAGTGTCGCTTGTTTCGCTCTTAGTTGGCAGCATAATCAATTTGGCTGGCATATAAAAACTGTCAGTCTCGTATCTTGTGCCGAATATTACGCTATCGATTGTTGTAGGTTTGAACTCAGTTCCTTCAAATGAAATTCTGAACAATAGGTCAGTGTAGTCGCTTCTGCTCCAGTCTTTCAACACGATAACAGTGTCGCTCTGAAGATTGTTGATTTTAATCTTTTTGTTTGCGACGTGGAGTAGGTAATCCTCATTCAATAATGCTGGCAGCATACAAGTTCCACTTTTGTCTGTAAGTGAGAATGGCATTGGTTTGCCGACGCTCAACATATCCATGTAGCAGAACACATTGTCCAATGGCTTTGTGTCGTCTAATGGATCGTAGACAATCACTGTTACGAAATGTCCTGAAGACAACGTGTCTTTTCCCCATTTTGCCAACTCCTTTTGGAACTGAGGCTCTTTATCTCCTTCTTCTCCACCTTCTCCGGCGTTGCCTCCTTGTCCATTAATGTATGAGTTCATGTTGATCGGGATGACAAGCTCGTCGATTGGATCATTGTCGTCGACAATGAATGTGCCTTTTACTTGTCCAAAAGCCATAGTCTCAACTCTGAACTCATATTTACCAGCTGCCGGACTACAGTAGCTTTCTGTGCGAGCATATTCTGTCGGCGATTGTACTACAATCTGACCAACAAGCGAGTCTGTGCCTAAAGCGTAAATCTTGATATCTTTTGTCTTTACTTTGAATGGGACACTGTCTTGCTGAAACTCAAAGTATGTCTTGTGTGTGATCTGTCCACTTGGAATAGAAACCTCCTGTGTCTTGACCTTGTCGTCGACTGTCACTTTCTGCTCTCCCTTTAGTGTTTGGAAGATATAGTTTCCTTCTGGAACGATGTATTTTACAAAACCGTCTTTGTCGCTTATTTTGGTGCTGATATACTCTCCCTTCTCTCCGTTTTTGTCTGAGTACAATTTCACTGTTCTTCCTTCAATTGG
>DCIP01000049.1 GCA_002317115.1 Candidatus Scybalocola fimicaballi | reverse complement strand
GCCTTTGGATATGTCTTGTCGTAAACTGCGATTGAGTTGAAATCTTCTGCAGCCTCTTTTAGCAATCCGATTAGTTTCTTACTCTTGCGTGCCTCAATAAGTGGCTTGGCAAGTTCAAGATACTTGTCTCTCATTGCTCTTGCCTCACCTTTCGTCTTCTCGCGCACTGCGATAGCATGATACATGATTGAGATCCAGTCGCCATAAAGCAATGAGTTCAACACAATCGGACCGGCTGTCTTGTATGGAAGATTAAAGCCTGGATACTCCTCTTTGTTTGGAATACCAAGTGAGATAACTGGCACCTGTGAGAATCCAGCGTCGACTAAAGCTCTCTTGATCAAAGCTGGATAGTTTGTGGCACGACACTGACCTAACTGTGTGATTGTCACAGCGGTATTGTTAATGTCGTATTTGCCACTCTTCAATGCCTTGATGAAGTCGCCGACAACCAACGTCGCAGGATAGCAAACCTCATTATTTGAATATCTCAATCCCTCCTCGTTACTCTGGGCATCTCCCATTGGCAACGCTACAAGATTATAGCCGATTGCCTTGAATGCCGACGGTAGAAGTGGAGACATATATTCTGTAAAGAACGGTGCAAGGATAGTCTTTGTTGCCTTATCGCCCTCAGCGAAGATACCTGTCTTCACAAATGGCTCTTTTCTTCTCTCTGCAACACCACCCTTTGCCTCGTATTCATATTTCAAACTATCGATCAACGAGCGCACACGAAGTTTCAATGAACCGATGTTATTCACGTCGTCGATCTTCAAAAGCGTCAACGATTTGCCATGACGCGATAAGATACTTCTGATTTCGTCAGTCAAGAATGCGTCTGGTCCACAACCGAATGATGTCATCTCTACGAAATGGACATCACTATCCTGCTCTGCCACCCACTGGGCTGCATTCAAGATACGGTTGACATAACTCCACTGACGGATATGGAATGCCTCTGGTGTGTCGCTCTGAAGCACCACTGCACCACCACGAGCGATTTCCTCTGTGATCACCTCAACTCCAAGTTTGGCAATCATCTCGGAAATTCTATGCTGCACAAGCGGATCTGTATGGTATGGACGACCAGCAAGCAAAATAGTCATTTTCTTCTTCTTGCGTGCATTCTCAAGCGCAATCACATTGTTGCGACGCAATTCCTCACCCCACTTTGTCCAATCCTTCTCTGCCTGGTCCACAGCCTTCAAGATATCGTTTCTCTTGATACCGAATGTTGTGAAGTATACAAGCATCTGCTCACGAAGAAGCTTTGAATTCTTGAACGCCACGATAGGCGAATCAATCGGAACCTTTACTGTGATTGCGGAATCTACCACGTCAGGATAACCGATGATGATAGGACAGTTGAAACTGTTCTGCGCGTTCTTATCCTCTGTACGCTCATGCACGACGCGAGGATAGAAAATTCTGTCAACCTTATCTGCCAACTCATAAATGTGGCTATGGATAAGTTTGGCAGGGAAACAAATGTTATCACTCATTACGGAGTGAACTCCCTTCTCATAATTAGTATATGTGGAAGTTGAGCTCAACACAACCTTGAATCCAAGGTTAGTGAACATTGAATACCAGAATGGGAACTCCTCGTACATATTCAATGCACGTGGAATACCGATTGTTGGCAATCCACTCTTTCCTTCATTCTCTGGAAGGTCGAATGTCAAGTGATACTTCATATCACTCATATTCACGCCCTTCTCTACAGCATCTCCACCATTAGTGAAAATCTTCTCACACTTGTTTCCTGAATAGTATTTAGAACCATTCTTGAATGTATACTGAGTGATGCGGCAGTTGTTCTCACAACCCTTACACTGCAATGGACGGATTTCAAACTCCGCTGCATTCATAAGTGTCTCAAGCGGACGAGCCACGTTGGCTGCCTTCTTGCTCTGCTCGATTGCGTATAGGGCACATCCATACGCACCCATCAACTCAGGAATATTGTTTCGGCAAACTCGCTTGCCTGTCAAATTCTCAAATGCCTTTACGACCGCATCGTTGCGCATCGTACCACCCTGAAGCACGATATGCTTGCCAAGTTCGTCGTAATTCTTGATTTTCAACACCTTGAACAAACAGTTCTTTACAACTGAATATGCCAAACCTGCTGAAATATCGCTTATTGAGTAGCCCTCACGTAGCACCTGCTTCACCTTTGAGTTCATGAACACAGTGCATCGTGTACCCAAGTCGCAAGGATGCTCACTCTTTGTTGCCTCACGAACGAATTGTCCGATCTCACAACCAAGTGTTTGAGCAAATGTCTCGATGAATGAACCACAACCTGAACTACAAGCCTCGTTGATCTCCATACGAGTCAACACTCCACCGTCGACATAGATAGCCTTCATATCCTGGCCACCGATATCCAAAATGAACGACACGTTTGGACTGATGCTCTTTGCTGCCACATAGTGAGCCATCGTCTCAATCATACCATAGTTGAGAGAGAACGCGGCCTTGATCAAATCCTCACCGTAACCAGTGGAACATCCGCCAGCGATATTAAGTTTCACGCCAGCAGCGTCGGCTTGAGCCTTCAACTCACCCAATCCCTTAGCCACAGCCTGCACCGGATTTCCTCCGTTGTGAGCATAATAGCGGTAAAGAATCTCACCGTCGACATTAGTCAAAACGATCTTAGTGGTAGTTGAACCAGAGTCGATTCCAAGATAACACTTGTCATCAGCGTCTGCCAAAGATTTGAATTTGATATCGTCGTTGCTCTTATCCTTTATCCAAGACTGATAATCATCCTCGCCCTTGAAGACGGGAGGCATAGCCACTGAGTAGATACTCTCCTTTCTGATTGTCTTAGCCTCTTGTGAATCAAGAATATTTGATAGAGATTCGACGGTGTATCGTTTTTCTCCTGCCTCAGCAAGTGCAGTACCCCAAGCAGGGATAAAATTAGCAAGTTCAGGAGAGATAATGTCTTTATTAATATCAAGATGGAAATAGTCTGCAAGAGCCTTACGAAGGGCAGGAATGAAAGTCAACGGACCACCGCAAAGCAACACCTTAGGAAGCACCTCACAACCGTGGCTCAAAGCGCTGGCAGTCTGCACAGCGACAGCACGGAAGATACTTGCCGAGATATCCTCTTTAGTTGCGTTTCTTGCGATAAGATTCTGTATATCTGTTTTAGAGAACACACCACAGCGCGACGCAATAGGATAGATTCCTTTTGCATTTTCTGCCAAACCGTTAAGCTCAGTAACGTCGACGCCAAGACATAAAGCCATCTGATCGATAAAAGCACCAGTACCACCAGCACAGTTACCGTTCATACGTAGGCTATCCACCTTGCCATCTTTCAAATAAACGATTTTAGCATCCTCACCGCCTATATCAATAAGTGTTCGTACATCGGGATGCATCTTTTTTGTGTATTCTGTCGCACCAACTACCTCTTGTACAAAGTTGAAGCCACATCTCTCAGCAAGTCCTAGACCAACGCTACCTGTAACCGAGAATGAGAACTGAGAATCCTGAAGTTTATCTTTCAATTCCACCAATATATCCTTTATCACCGCACCAGGATTTGCCTGATGTCTGCGGTATGAAGAATATATCACTTTATCCTCATCCAACACTACAATTTTCGCTGTGGTTGAACCCACATCAAGTCCTATTCTATACATTTCTTTTTCTACAAACTATTTTATCTCTGCAAATATATCCTTTTTTCCTCAATCATTGATAAAAATTTCTCTTTTATTGCTCAAAAAGTAATCAACAACGACAACCATTTTTGATAAAAATTCAATTCATTTTTTATTTAAAACAAAATTCAACGTTACAACATAATAGTATTTTACAGCATATTAATTTTTTCTAAAAACAATATAAAACTGAATCTTCAAAATAAATTTTCATATTTTTATGAACATTTTTTTACAATTATTTGTTTATAATAAAAAAATGAATTTATTTTGTAGTCATAAACAGAGA
>DCIP01000135.1 GCA_002317115.1 Candidatus Scybalocola fimicaballi | reverse complement strand
CAGAGATTAGAAGCCTTTGGAGCAGTACTACTGGAAGGTCCGAAATGGTGTGGAAAGACGACTACCGCTAAGCAGCAAGCCAAGAGTATTCTTCAAATGCAAGACCCTGATAATAAAACCGCATACATATCCACAGCTAACATAAAACCTTCTTTACTTCTCAAAGGAGACAAACCTCGTTTGCTTGACGAATGGCAAATAGCACCTGTCCTATGGGATGCGGTGAGAACTTCCGTCGACAATATAGGAGAGCCAGGGCAATATATTCTAACTGGTTCTAATTCTATCGAGCTTGACAAGATCATGCACTCAGGCATAGGCAGAATATCAAAAATGAAGATGTATCCTATGAGTCTTTGGGAGAGTCAAGATTCAAATGGTAAGATTTCCATTAAGGATTTGTTTTACAACCAAGATACTGACATCGACGGAATAACTTCAGACTTGACTATAGAGCACTTAATTTTTCTTGCATGTTGCGGGGGGTGGCCTGCTGTAACAAACTTGCAGACTGACAGTGCAAAGCTTTTCATTGCCAAAGACTATATTGAGGGGCTTTGTTCATTGGATATCAAGACTATAGATGGAGTGCAAAGAAATCCGAAACTTACCAATTTGATTCTAAAATCATACGCTCGCAACATCTGTACACTTGCAAAGAAAACAGCAATGCTAAAAGATGTTGCGTCAAACGAGAATATATCAATGCCGACATTTGACGACTATACCAACGCCTTAAAGCGTCTGTTTGTCATTGAAGATTTGGAGGCATGGTGTCCAGCCATAAGATCAGCATCGGCAATCAGAAGTGGAGATAAGCGTTGTTTTATAGACCCATCTATAGCAGTGGCTTCACTCGGTCTGTCTCCAGAAACATTACAAATGGACCTTAATACATTCGGATTCATTTTTGAAGTAATGGCAATTCGCGATCTAAAAGCATACTCACAATGTTTAGGAGGAAAATTATCATATTATCACGACAGGAACGACCTTGAAGCCGACGCTGTGCTTCATCTGTCTGATGGCAAATATGCACTTATAGAATTCAAATTAGGAAGCGACGAAATAGAAAAAGGGGCCAAGCATCTGCTTGAAATCAAGCATTTGGTAAAAGCTTACAATGAGAAGTCGACAGCTTCATCCCTCAGAGAGCCAGATCTTCTCATAATCATCACAGGTGGTCAGATGGCATATACACGACCAGACGGCGTAAAAATTATTCCGTTAGGCTGCTTGAAAGACTAAAAATTATCAACAATATCACCTAAAAAAGTGAAAAAACGAAGGGAAAATTTAGTAATAAAATAAAAGTTTTGTAATTTTGCAGTCCAAATGGAAGCCATGGATAGATTTGTCATAGACTTGAAGCATCTTGAAAAGGGAGTTTATAACTATCATTTTTCGATGACCGATGAGGATTTCGAGATGATAGGAGGAACTGAATTTCAAAAAGGTGATGTGGAAGTCGACGTGGAAATGAGAGTCTCTTCAGCCGATTCCTTCTCATTCGACTTTGAGATCGACGGTGTGGTGGTTGTCCCTTGTGACAGATGCCTCGAAGACATGGATCTTGAAATTTCTACAGATGGACATTTAGACGCCAAGTTTGGCGACGGCGAATCTGACAACGATGATTTGATTCTAATCTCTGAAATCGATCAGAAAATCGACCTTTCATGGTACATTTACGAGTTTATTGCTCTCGCAATTCCGATTCGCCACGTCCATGAAGACGGCGAATGCGATGAAGCAATGGCCGACAAGTTTAGAAGTCACGAGTGCTTCGAAAGCGGTGAAGATGATGAGGATAGCGAGTCTGCCGACCTGGCAAGTGATACGGCAGCAGGTGAGAAGGAGATTGATCCGCGTTGGGAAGCATTGAAGAATTTCAAATTAAAATAAATAACATTAAAATTATAAAGCAAAATGGCACATCCTAAGAGACGTCAGGGAAAGACAAGAGGAGCAAAGAGAAGAACTCACTACAAGGCAGTAGCACCAACACTTGCTGTATGTCCTAACTGTGGTTCATTGCACATCTTCCACACAGTATGTGGTGAGTGTGGTTACTACCGTGGTAAGGTAGCAATCGAAAAAGCAGTAGAGGAGTAATAACTTTTGCTTATCGAAAATAAATACCCCGAGAATTTTTCTCGGGGTTTTATTGTTTAATTTCATTTCATTATGGTTCGTCTTCTTCTTTGCCGTCATGGCCAGACTGAATGGAATGTGGCTCACAGATTCCAAGGTCAAAACAATTCCAACCTCACTCCGATGGGTGAACAGCAGGCCATCAAACTTGGTGAGCGTCTGGCTGGCATACATATCGACGCCGTCTACAGCAGTTCACTGCAACGTGCGTTGGACACCGCCAAACTGGTGGTCGGCAATCGTGGATTCGAAATTATCCCCGTCGACGAATTGAAAGAGATCTCTCTCGGCAAACTTGAGGGGTTGAATTTCGAGGAAGGCTACCGTCTTTACCCGGATGCCATGGAGCATTTCTGGGATATCACATCTAATTCTGATGAGCGTGAGGCTGTGGGCGACGTGATGCGTCGTGCTTCTAAAGCCATCAACGAAATTGCAGACAGACATCCCAACCAAACAGTTCTTATCGTCACTCACGGTGTGGTGCTACGTTCTCTTTACGTCTATTTGAAACGTTGGGATATGAAGGATGCATCCAACCAACCTAAGCCACAAAGCACTTGCCTTTGCGACATCCGTCGTGAGGCTGGAGTCTGGAGCATAGCGATGTGGAACGACACTGAGCATTTGAAGGAGTTGGAGTAGGTTTCAGGTTTCAAGTTTCAGGTTTCAGGTTTCAAAATAGTGTCAGTTATTTCATTTTTTTGTGGCTTGCCACAAATTTTCGCTGTAAAATTACATTTTTTACTTGATTTATCAAAAGTTTAGAAATTGCAAATGACATTGAAAGTATTGGAAAATCGCATGATGTAGTAGTGACGCACGAACGTGCGTCTAAAATTTTCTTTCAAAATCCTACTTAGAGTTTTAAATTTACGCCATTTTAAAAATCACACTTTCAAATTTACGCCAAAATCTAAACTTTAGGTTTTAAAAAGCAAGCTGACCATGTGGCAAATACAGATGCCAGACATCTGCGCGAATTGTCGGAAATCCTAAATGACAAACCTTTAATTCACAGTTTTGTCCTAAGCAATGATGTCGAGACAAAGGAACTTGGTGAGAATATAACCGCAGTCCATGCAGCTTATTTCCTATGATAACAAATTTTCCGCCATACCGTTTTGTTTTTCAACCAATAATGCTATATTTGTTTTTGTTAATGCGTAAACGTGTGATTGTTTTGATATTAGTTGAACACGTGTTAATTATTTTGGACTAAACGAATTCATTATAAAAACTAATTTATGAGAAATCACAACCTACTAAAAAAGTCAGTTGCGATATTCGGGATTTTATATTCTACATTTGCGTCGGCACACACAATCGACAATGGTGTCTTGTTTATTGATGAAGGAACAACTGCATTAAAATCACAAGAGTATTATGGCAATACAGAAATCACGTCTATCGTATTTCCATCTTCATTGAAAACTATCGGCAACCGAGCCTTTTGCGGATGCACAGGATTGACAGAAGTTGAGATACCAGGTACAGTAGAAGATATTCAGTGGTCAGCATTCAACGCATGTAAGAATCTTAAGAGAGTGAAGATTGGAGAAGGCACGACTACCGTAGCGTATATGGCTTTTTATAACACAAGTCTTCAGTCTATTTCATTGCCAAACACAATTGAGACAATTGGAGACAAAGCCATTCCGTCGACCACATTCATTGACGCTCCAACAGGATCATTTGCTCAAGAGTGGGCTTACCAAAACAATTATGCATATTCTATTGATTACACGATTAATGACAGTGTTTTGACTTTTCCAGAAGGCACATACAGAATGCCGGCTCAGGCTTTTGTCAATGCGGATATTGTCGACGTGAAATTTCCATCAACTTTGGACACCATCAGTGCGAAATCATTCATGTACTGCATGTATCTCCACCGTGTTGAGATTCCAAACAATGTGAAAGCTATTCATTCTCAAGCATTCGACTGCTGTATTAATCTTCGTAAGGTGATTGTTCCTTCTTCCGTCGACTCAATCGGAGAAAAAGCATTTTGTCATAATGC
>DCIP01000205.1:10007-16808 GCA_002317115.1 Candidatus Scybalocola fimicaballi | reverse complement strand
TCGAGTTTGATGAATTGTTTTCCGTTTGCGTTGAATGCCGACCCCTCTATCTCTGCCGACTACACAGGCACATGGAGCTACGACAACGCAAACGGAAAACAATTCATCAAACTCGAGACTTCCGTCGGCACATTCAACGGAACACTTATCGACCAGAGAATGGAAGATGACGGACGCAAGACACTTTGCATGACTGCCATGAATCCAGCAAACGAACTTTGTTTGTGGGCATTCCGTAAACCACAGACAAAAGAAGGAACAGAGACTGTGTTTGAGCCATTCTTTCGCGTCGGCGACAAAAAGCAGACATTGGCTTGGAATGAGACAGACAAATTCCTGAAAGCAGAAGCACCTGCAGGAGATTTCGAGATCACATTCTCATTCCATAATTATAATAAAGCCGAGAACAACTGGGACAACTGGTCGTTGAGATTCGAGGAAAACGCTGATAACTTCTGGGCATTGAGAGCAGACGGATACAGCATAGAGACATTCTCTGGCTCGACTGTGACATACTCAAATCCTAAGACATGGAAAGAGTTTGATGATAAAGATATCGACGTCAAGATAATCCGACAGGGAGCATCAATCCACGTGTCGGCTGCAGTGGATGGCAAAGACATCTACGGAGTATTGTCAAAGAGTTCACCAAAGACAGCATTGAAAGTTTATCTTGGCGGAGAAAGCACATATTTGGATGTCAAGAAGATGACAGTGGCAAGTTTGAAGGATAGAGAAATCATCGGAACAGTCACAAACTACGGTGTATATAAAGATGCGTTCAACACAAAGAGCGGAGCATCCAAAACATTCAATGGTGATTTCCACACACGTTACACATTCAACAACTTCCATTCGTCTAACGAGACAAACAACTGGAACAACTTCATCATCAAGAACACAATCAATGGCAAGACAGGATTCATCAGATCCGACGCCTACCAACTTGATTCTGAAGGCACATTCAGTTTCCAGACATCATGGGGAGAAAACTGGTCTGCATTCATCAAGATGTTGAAGCAAGCCAAAGTCGACGTGGATATTGCGCGCGACGGATCAACTATCACCTATACTTTTGACATCGCTTCATACGACGGATTGTCAGGAAGAATGGTAGTGAAACAAGAAGGCATCACAGCACAAGCAGTTGAACTAAGTTTGACAGAAGAAGCGTCGCAAATCGACCTGCTTGAAATAATGGATCTTAAGACGGTGGAGACAGGAATCATCGAGAATCCGACCTCGGTGGCAACCGTAAAAGACGAGAAAACTATTATATACCCTACTATCACAAGCAGCATTGTCAAAGTGGTGTTGAATAAAGAAGACGGAATTGCCACACTACACGCATCAGATGGAAAAACAATCGCCCAAAGGAAAGCCGTAAACGGAACAGTAGAATTTGACATGAGCAATCTGCCAAACGGAGTGTATGTCGTGGTGGCTAATGGGAAAGCGGAGAGGATAATAAGGAGATAATCAAAGAGTAAACAGAAAACGCCAAAAACACAAACAGCGGAAAACATATGCAGTTTTCTGCTGTTTGTGTTTTCTCTGTTAAGAGTTTTCCAAGCTTATCCACATCGTTAAAAAATTTTAAATCCGTTGTTAAAAAAGTCAAAATATCGAACATATAATAATTGTATTTCTATCTATACGAAAGATAACAAAGAAAAAGAAAATGAGAGGTATTTTTACAGCCACAGTGTTGGCTTTGGCAACTCTTGCACATGCACAAACAGTAGCTTGGGAAGCACCAGTAAATGGCAAAGCGGAAAGAATTTTCTTCAACGGTTTCACACAGACTCCAATCGTTGAGATGAGTGACAATTTCGTTGGAATCGATGCGGAAAAGAGCGCAACAGCATGGACTATCCAGAAAGCGAAAGGAAATGAGAATTTGAAAAAGGCAGCTAAAGTTGCGGCTCTGACAGGAAACAGCAGCGAGGCTAAGATGATGAACAAGTTCGAAAAAGAGGTTTATCAGGAGGTTGACTGGACACACTTCGTATTCGTTGGAGACAAGGTGATCGACGTCGTTACAGGAGAGACAATCATCGACGGTGTTCGACATCAAGTCGCCACAGGTAGAGAAGCGATACAAGAACACATACCTAATCATGACAAACAACCGTTTGGTGGTATACGACAAAGAGACAAACAAGCGTAAGTTCAAGCTAAATCTTTCAGCGACAGACAAGTGCGCGTTCGATGACGCGACAAACAAGGTCGTAGCACTAAGCGGAAAGAAGGTATTAGTCATTGATCCGGATGCTGACGCAAAATTGCCAGATGCTGTGACAAAAGTTGATGATCCTTCAGCAATCTCCGGACTAAAAGTTTCAGACAACGGATACTTCATCTTCGGAGCAAAAGAGTATGTCATGATCAACAAGAACAAGAACGTGACTGCACAGAAAGTATATCCACAGTTGAAGACAGGCCGTGGAGCCAACGCAGCCCTACTTGCAGCATCTATCTACAACGGAATCAAGAGTACCAAAGTCACAGTCACAGACGAGAACGGCAATGTAGTTGCGGAAGGCGGAGTGTTCTGTTCAGCAGAAGAGGCAGATAAGGCAGGACGCGCTTGGGAAGCACAGAAAAACCTACGTCACAAGCTAAAAGCAAACGAGAAGGCAAAGAAAGCCGCAAGATCAAGCGACAATCTGTCAATTTTCTTGACATCAGAGAAAGCCAACGGAGAAGAGTTTGTACAGTTGGCGGTAGTAGACCAGAATACAGGAAAAGAGGTAAAGACATTCCGTTTGAGCGACGACAAGAACGTAGTGTATGAGATTGACTTCGCGTCAAACACTGTATACGCAGTGGACGGAGGAAAATTGAGAGCTATCAAATACTAATTCCCATTGTCAATAAATAAAGTAGACGCGAGAAATTGCGTCTACTTTTTTGATTCATACATCTTCTTTTAATATTTTAATATCAAATTCAGAGGATGTTTGAAAAAACTATATCTTTGTCACGTTTAGAACAATCACAAAATAAGAAATGAAAAAAAATCTTTCAATAATATCAATAATATCCATATTTGTGATGTTAGGTTTTCTGACTCAATGTGACGAAAACGTAGCTAAAGGAGAGACACAGTCTCAATCCAAATTAAAAAAAGATAATGAAATAAACGATGTTATATATAAATTTGACCATCGTAAGCAAACTGCTGAAGTCATCACATATTCGGATAAAACCGCAACAAAGATCATACTACCCTCAAATGTAAAGTACGAAGGAAAGGAATATGTGGTAACATCTATTGAAATAGAAGCATTTAAAGATTGTCCTAATTTGGTATCGCTAACTATGCCCGACAGTTTGCGTAATTTTCCAAATCATGGCAATTACGGATGTAAAGACAGGCTTGAAGAAATTACATTATCTAAAAATCTTTTGGATTGTTCAGATCTAAAACATTTTCCAAATTTGAAAAGGATAATTGTTTCTGAAGACCATCCTGTTTATAGTGTAATAGATGGAGTATTATTCAACAAAGACAAAACAATGCTTTGTCAATACCCTAGAGGCAAAAGTGGCGCATATTCCATTCCTGCCGGAGTTGAACGAATAAATGAATATGCATTTTCGGAATGCAGCCTTACATCGGTTGATATTCCAGGAAATGTAAAAGAGATTGGCCGTTTTGCTTTTTATAAAAGTAATGGTATTAAATCCATCCATATCTCTAACGGTGTTAGTATTATAGAACACAGAGCATTTGACCATGCATTAAATTTTGACACTCTCTATATCCCAGCAAGTGTCAGATCGATTGAATCATTTACTTTTGCTGGGAATTCCCAATTAAAAGCATTCATCGTAGATAAAGAAAATAAAAACTTCAGTTCAGAAGATGGTGTACTATTCGATAAAAACAAATCACTTATAATAAAATATCCTGATGGCAAATCAGGTTCATACACTACACCTGCAACTGTAACAAGAATAGGCGACGGAGCTTTTGAAGAAAGTAAAATAGAATCCATAACCATAACTTCAAATGTTGACGGAATAAGTCGCGATGCCTTTAGTTTTTGTGAAAGTTTGTCATCCATCACATTTAACGAAGGGCTCAAATACATAGATCATATGGCATTCTTGAATTGTGACAAAGTCGTTTCAATCATTTTGCCCAATAGTCTTGAAAGTATTGGAGATGAAGTATTCTCACAATGCTACAACCTTAAAGAACTATATATAGGTAAAAATGTCAGTGACATAGATATGACAGCATTCACAAACTGTGACAAACTAGAAGAATACATAGTTTCTGAAGAAAACTCTAAATATAGTTCAGAAGATGGAATGCTTTTTGACAAATCAAAATCTGAATTGTTAATTTGTCCTACTGCGAAAAGAGTCTGCAGAATTCCTGCGAGTGTAAAGAACATATCAGCCTTTTTTGAAAATGCAGAAAGTTTTATAGTATCCGACGAAAATGAAAACTACAGTTCAGATGATGGTGTATTGTTTGACAAACTAAAAACACAGCTTATTCTATTTCCGGCAAGAAAAACTGGAAAATACGCCATTCCAGACAGTGTATATTCAATAGCAAAATACGCATTTGACAGGTGTGACGTAAAATCCATTTCTATACCTGCAAGTGTTTTAAGAATAGAAGAAAACGCATTCTACCACTGTAGTAAATTAGAGTCCATCGAAGTTTCAAAAGATAATAAATATTATAGTTCAGAAGATGGAGTACTGTATGATAAAGCAAAAGAAAAAATGTTGAAGTATCCAGAAAACAAGAGAGGATTATGTAAACTACCAGAAACTACTGAATCTATAAACTTTAGTAATGGAGACTATAAGATTGAAGACATTATAATACCATCAAAAGTCAAACATTGTTTACTTGGTAGTTGTCGCGATTCCTTAAAAACGCTAACATTTGAAGCAGAAAAACCCATGCAAGAGTTAAGTCAGGTGTTAAAGTTTGCAAGAAAACATACAATAATATATGTTCCAGAAGGAAGTATAGAAATGTATGAAGCAGTCGTAAATAAAGAAAGATACAAAATAGATGGTAGATTAACAGTAAAAGCCATTGAAAAGAAATGACATATCGGTTACAATTTTCCAAAATACATTTCAGTTGAATAATTATAAATATCGACAGAATAACAGGACGAAAGATTTTGGAGGGTGTATCAAATGTAAAACTTGACTTTTTCAACTTACATTTTGTCAGTTTTTTAGTATAACAAAGCCATTTCAGAGTAATTACATACAAAATAAGTCTCTGGACGGCAATATTTTTGTATTTTCAAAAATCTACTAAACATTTTAATAGTTCAAAATTCAGAAATTTGAGTTTTGACACACCCTCTCTATTCTTAATTGTCCTTTGTAGACTATATATTCCACGAAAAGTACACAACAAAATCATCGCAAAGAAAACAGAAAGGAAGAAGACAAGATGCACTAACAAATCGAAAGAATATGCTAAACAACATTTACAGTCTGTAAAAAACAAGAAATATATTCTTACAACCCGTTATTTTTTTGTTAAAAAGTTTTTCAGTCTAAAAAAATAAATATATTTGCACAAGTAAAAGCGTGGGCGACTGTGCTTTTGCGAGATAGAAAAAAGGAAATTAAAAAAATTAATACCACAATAAAAAAACACGCTATGTCTGAAATTTATGGTGAAATAATCCAGGTTATTGGACCGGTAGTCGATGTCAGTTTTGCTGAAGTGGATGCAACATTGCCACAGATTCACGATGCCCTAGAGGTAGAACGTGAAGGACAATCTCCATTGATTATAGAGTGTCAGCAGCACATCGGAGAGCGTTCTATTAGAACAATCGCGATGGATTCAACTGATGGATTAAAGAGAGGATTAAAGGTAAAGGCGTTGGGTTCTCCAATTTCTGTACCAATGGGTGAGCAGGTTAAGGGACGTTTGTTGAATGTCGTAGGAGCTCCAGTAGATGGAATGAAGACATTTGAGAACGTACAGCGTTCGCCAATCCACAGAGAGGCTCCAAAGTTTGACGAGCTAGCAACATCAAAGGAAATCCTATTCACAGGTATTAAGGTCATCGACCTATTGGTACCTTACCTAAAGGGAGGTAAGATCGGTTTGTTCGGTGGAGCCGGAGTAGGTAAGACAGTGTTGATCATGGAGCTTATCAACAACATCGCAAAGGGATACAACGGTTATTCAGTGTTTGCGGGAGTTGGAGAGCGTACTCGTGAGGGTAACGACTTGCTTCGTGAGATGATCGAGTCAAACATCATCCGTTACGGAGAGGAGTTTAAGAAATCGATGGAAGAAGGAGATTGGGATCTTTCTAAGATCGACTACGAAGAACTTGCAAAATCACAGGCAACATTGGTTTACGGACAGATGAATGAGCCACCAGGAGCACGTTCATCAGTTGCATTGTCAGGATTGACAGTAGCTGAGACATTCCGTGATTCAGGTCAGGGTGGTAAGGATATCCTATTCTTCGTGGATAATATCTTCCGTTTCACACAGGCAGGATCAGAGGTATCAGCGTTGCTAGGACGTATGCCATCAGCCGTAGGTTACCAGCCTACATTGGCATCTGAGATGGGACGTATGCAGGAGCGTATTACATCAACAAAGAATGGATCAATTACAGCCGTTGAGGCCGTTTACGTGCCAGCCGACGACTTGACTGACCCAGCTCCAGCAACAACATTCTCGCACTTGGACGCAACAACAGTGTTGAGCCGTAAGATCGCTGAGCTTGGTATCTATCCAGCTGTAGACCCACTAGATTCAACATCACGTATCTTGGATCC
>DCIP01000205.1:5833-9836 GCA_002317115.1 Candidatus Scybalocola fimicaballi | reverse complement strand
CAGAGATTCTTGTCTCAGCCATTCCACGTAGCATCACAGTTTACTGGTCTACCAGGTGTGATGGTTCCAATTGAGGAGACAATTAAAGGCTTTAATGCTATTATCAATGGTGAAGTCGATGATCTTCCAGAGCAGGCATTCTTGAATGTCGGAACAATCGAGGACGCTAAGGAGAAGGCAAGAAAGTTGATGTCACAGGTTGCTAAATAAGAATCGACATGAAATTAGATATCATTTCACCAGATAAACTGATTTTTTCAGGAGACGTGGAAAGTGTAAAACTTCCAGGTACAGGCGGAGGTTTTGAGGTTCTGCCACACCATGCAGCTATCATCTCATCGCTAAAAGAGGGAGAGATCGTCTACGTTTCAGGAGGCGAGACAACAACTCTTCGTGTAGACGGTGGTTTTGCAGAGGTTAGAAACGACGAAATTTCAGTCTGTGTAGAAAAAGTATTGGAATAAGAGGTGATGAACAGAGAGAATTATCAGAAAATCATTATCTATTCAGACCTTGCGGTAGCGGCACTACTCTACTCTATTGGTAAGTTGGTGTTTGCGGTCATGCCAGAGTTTGAATTCAGTATGTTTCCGTTGATTCCGTCGTTCTTCTTCTTATTGACATTACTAATTCTAATTTCAATCACAAAGGCAGCGATTGTAGACGCGAAGAAATTCCACTTGAAGTATCTGATCACTCGTACCATCAAACTATTATTGCTAGTTGCATTCTGCCTAGTATATGTGTTTTGCGTGGGAGAGCAAAAAATCAGTTTCATCACTTCAGTCGTTGTCTGTTATTTATGCTACGCTGTTTATGAAGCAGTTATCCTGAAGAAATTCAACGATATGGTTTCAGATAAGAGTAGCGAAGTTAAAGAATAAAAAAAGATTCGCATGAATTTGTTGAGTAAATTTATAACAATCCTGATGATTCTGTTTGCACCGATTGTGGCGCAGGCGAATGAGCATCAAGAATCCGAAGGCGAAGGCAAGATCGACGTCAAGGAGTTGGTGTTCGGACATATCGGCGACTCATATTCATGGCATATCATTGGAGACATCGCAATTCCACTGCCATGTATAGTGTACGGTCAGAATGGCTTGAACGTATTCATGTCGAGTGAACTTGGCCATGGCGGTCATTACAAAGAGTACAACGGTTACACAATCGCAGCTGAAGGTCAGCCAAACGCAGGCAAGATCGTTGAGGTAAGCACAGGAGAGCGTCCTTGGGACATCTCAATCACAAAAAACGTGCTTTTCCTTTTGATCAGTACAGGATTGCTACTTTGGATCTTCTTGAGTATCTCAAAAAGATATAAAGAAGACTACTGGAGAAAGCCAACTGGAATGCAGGCATTTTTGGAGCCTATCATCGTGATGATTGAGAAAGACGTGATTGAGCCATGTGTTGGAAAGAACGTTGAGAAATTCAGTCCATTCCTACTTACAGTGTTCTTCTTCATTTTGATTAACAATTACTTAGGTCTAATACCAGTATTTGGATCAAACTTGACAGGAAACATTGCATGTACAATGGTATTGGCAGTTTTCACATTCCTATTCACTAACCTTAAGGCAGGAACAAAGCATTATTGGTTAGAGATGATCAACCCAGAGGTTCCAACATGGTTGAAATTTCCAGTTCCGTTGATGCCATTGATTGAGATTATCGGTATGTTCACAAAGCCTATCGCATTGTGTATCCGTCTATTTGCCAACATGTTGGCTGGACACGTGATGCAGCTAGTGCTTATCGGAATGATCTTCATCTTCGCACAGATGAGTGTAGCCGCAGCTTCAGGAGTGTCTATTCTATCTTGTGCATTGGTAATCTTCATGACATGCCTTGAGTGCTTGGTTTGCTTCATTCAGGCTTACGTGTTCACTACCCTATCAGCGTTGTTCATCGGTTTGGCACAGGTTGAGCCACACCACGAAGAGCACTAATAAGCAGAACACATAGAGACGCACAAACGAGCGTTTCAAACAAAAACAAAAAAAACACAGTGGTGCTTCAAAAAGCACACGAAACAAAAAGAAATAAAAACAAAAAAAATTTAATACTATGTTATCATTAGCAATTTTGGCTCAAATTTCGGAGGTAGCCGCTCCAGCATTGTTAGCAAAAGCAGGTGCAACAATTGGTGCAGGTATCGCAGTTATCGGTGCAGGTCTTGGTATCGGTAAGATTGGTGGTTCAGCAATGGAAGCTATGGGACGTCAGCCAGAAGCTGCAGGAGAGATTCGTAACAACATGATCGTTGCTGCCGCTCTTGTGGAAGGTGTTGCATTCCTTGCTATCATCGTTTGTATCTTGGCTCTATTCGTATAATAGGCTCTATTTGTATAATAGAATAAATTTTCGTTCACATGGAATTATTGACCCCTGACTTCGGATTGGTCTTCTGGATGGTGATATGCTTCGGGGCCGTCTTATTCATCTTAGGTAAGTTTGGCTGGCCTGTTATTGTCGGGATGATCAATAAGAGAAGTGAAGAAATCGAAGAATCCATCTTGAAGGCTAACGAGGCAAACGCTCGTCTTGCGGGAACAAACGCAGAGGCAGAGAGATTGCTTGCTGAGGCAAAGAATGAGAGATTGGAACTATTAAAAGAAGCTTCTAAGCAGAAAGATCAGATCATCGCCGACGCAAAGGCAGAAGCAGCAAAGAAGGCACAGGATCTGCTTGATAAAGCTAAAGAAGACATCCAATTGGAGCGTGACAACGCAATCAAGGAGATTCGTACTCAGGTTGCAGAGTTGTCAGTAAGTATCGCTGAAAAGGTGGTACGTGAGAAGCTTTCTGGCGACAAGGCTGGACTTGATATGATCAACAAGCTATTGGATGAAGTAAATATTGCTAAATCGTAAAACTGATGAACACTGGTAAAATTTCAGCAAGATACGCAAAGGCTCTTTACGAGTTTGCTACAGAAGCAAATGTTGCCGATAAAGTGTACGAAGCTATGAAGCTCGTATCAGCGACATTCGTCAATGTAGAGGGACTTAAAGACGCAATTGCTAACCCAACAATAAGCAAGGACAAGAAGAAGGAATTGCTTAACACAATGGCAGGCGACAGTGTATGTGCTGAATACACAAGGTTTGTCGATTTAGTAGTTGAAAATAAGAGAGAAGATTATTTTCAGAATACAGCACTTGTATATCAGGATCTTTACCGTAAAAAGAAGAATTTGGTAAGAGCCACAGTAGTGACAGCCTGCCCTATTTCAGACAGTGAGGAGAAAAGATTCCGTCAGGTGTTGACTAACGTTACAGATGCGGATATCGATTTTGATGCCACAGTTGATCCAGGCCTAATCGGCGGATTCGTTATGGAGGTTGAAACATACCAGCTTAACGCAAGCATCAAATCACAGCTCGACTCAATCAGAGAGAAACTAAGATATTCAAATTCTGAGAACGTACAGTGTTAACCTTCTCGTTATTAGCAATTAAAAAAGAATTTAAGTTATGTCTATAAAAGCAAGCGAAGTTTCTGACGTACTTAAGCAGCAGCTCCAGAACATCGATTCTCGAGTAAAATTCGAGGAAGTTGGTAAGGTGCTTCAGGTAAGCGACGGTGTAGTTCGTATCTACGGATTGCAGAACGCCGAGGCTGGTGAGTTGCTTGAGTTCGAAAACGGAATGAATGCAGTGGTGATGAACCTTGAGGAGGACAATGTAGGAGCCGTGTTGCTTGGACCTACAGACCAGATCCGTGAAGGTTTCACTGTAAAGAGAACAAAACGTATCGCTTCTATTCTCACAGGAGAAGGCATGGTTGGTCGTGTTGTCAACGCCATTGGTAACCCAATCGACGGACAGGGACCTATTAAGGGAGAATTGGTTGAGATGCCATTGGAGCGTAAGGCACCAGGTATCATCTACCGTCAGCCCGTAAAAGAGCCATTGCAGACAGGTATCAAGGCTATCGACGCCATGATTCCAATCGGTAGAGGCCAGCGTGAGTTGATTATCGGCGACCGTCAGACAGG
>DCIP01000205.1:0-5767 GCA_002317115.1 Candidatus Scybalocola fimicaballi | reverse complement strand
GCAGGCAAGCCAGTATATTGTATCTATTGTGCAGTAGGTCAGAAAGGTAGTACAGTAGCCAACATCGTTAACACACTAAAGGAGAACGGTGCAATGGACTACACTATCATCGTATCTGCAACAGCTTCTGATCCAGCAGCTATGCAGTACTACGCACCATTCGCAGCAGCAGCTATCGGAGAGTACTTCCGTGATAGAGGTATGCACGCATTGGTAGTATACGATGACTTGTCAAAGCAGGCCGTAGCATATCGTGAGGTCTCTTTGATCTTGAAGCGTCCTTCAGGTCGTGAGGCTTACCCAGGTGATGTGTTCTACTTGCACTCACGTCTATTGGAGCGTGCCGCTAAGATCATCAACAACGACTCTGTGGCAGCTCAGATGAACGACCTACCTGAATCATTGAAGGGTAAGGTTAAGGGAGGCGGTTCACTTACTGCCCTACCAATCATCGAGACACAGGCAGGTGACGTGTCAGCATATATCCCAACAAACGTAATTTCCATCACAGACGGTCAGATCTTCTTGGAGACAAATATGTTCAACGCAGGTATCCGTCCAGCTATCAACGTAGGTATCTCGGTATCTCGTGTGGGTGGTTCTGCACAGGTGAAGGCTATGAAGGCTATCGCCGGAACACTTAAGACAGATCAGGCTCAGTACCGTGAGTTGGAGTCATTTACTAAGTTCGGTGGTGATATGGACCCTGTAACTAAGATGACAATCGACAAGGGAGTTCGTAATACAGAACTTTTGAAGCAACCACAGTATACTCCATATCCAGTAGAGCACCAGATCGCTGTTATCTACTGCGGTACTCAGGGTATCTTGAACGCACTTGCTAAAGAGGACGTTCACGAGTTTGAGAAGGTTTATATCGAGCGTCTTGAGCACCTACACAAGGCTGACGTACTTGATCAGCTAAAGAAGGGAGTTATCAACGACGATATCAAGGCTATTCTTAAGAGCGAGGCTGAGGTTGTAATCAGCAAGGTGAATTCAGGAAGTAGTGTAGCAACTGTTTAATTCTGTAAGAGATGGCATCATTAAAGGAAGTAAAAGCGAGAATTGGCTCAGTAAACTCAACATTGAAGATTACTGGAGCTATGAAGATGGTGTCTTCAGCGAAGCTAAAAAAAGCTCAATACGCTATTGAGTCTATCACTCCGTACCAGAGTCGCCTAAACAAGATTTTAGGTAACTTCTTGGCTACTGAGACTGATTTCCAGTCGGCTTTTGCAGAGGTAAGACCAGTATCACGAGTAGCTGTAGTAGCTTTCTCTTCAAATTCAAGCCTTTGTGGCGCATACAATTCAAATGTCGCAAAACAGTTGAATGCCGTTGTCAAAGAGCAATTGAATAGTGGTGCTGAGGTTGTTGTCTACCCTATCGGAAAGAAGATCACAGAGCAATCGGAGAAACTTGGCGTGCCAGTTGTTAAATCAAACAACGATATGGCAGACCACCCGTCTTTCGATGCAATCAGTGAGGTCACAAATGAATTGATGAACAAGTTCTTGGCAAAAGAGTTCGATAAAGTTATCGTAGTCTACCACCACTTGAAGAACACTGCAGTGCAGAAGCTTCAGACAGAGGTGTTCTTGCCAATCGCACTTGACAAAAATTCTGACAACGTCGACGAGTCTACTGCAGACTACATCGTTGAGCCAGGTAAGGCTGAGATTCTTGAATCTCTATTGCCTAAGGCATTGCGCACAAGAATGTACGCTTGCCTACTCGACTCAAACGCGTCTGAGCACGGTGCCCGCGTCGTCGCTATGCAGGTGGCAACTGATAATGCAAATGAACTTATCAACGAGCTTACGATTTTGTACAACAAAACTCGTCAGCAGGCAATTACAAACGAGTTGCTTGATATCGTTGGTGGAGCAGCTGCATTGGCTCAATAAAGAAGACTATTCTTTGAAATCAAGAGACTGTCAATTATTTGGCAGTCTCTTTTTTATTGCTTAATGCTAAAAGAGAAATAAAAATTCTCTAATATAGATGTTAATGAGGATTGCAAAGGGCGTTCCGCCCTTGCCCCTCCTCCAACGCGAGCTCGGAGAGCGAGCTTATAAAAAAGAAGCGTGTTTGAACAACTTATATAATTACCTAAAAATTCCTAACTCATTGGATAAAATGTAATATTGAGTATATATATCTGGACGAATTATCAACAAAAGTCATAATTATTTTTTTTTCTTGTTACTGTTTTATATTTTTGTAATAAGTGATAAAAGTGATATAAAATGGTAAAACATATTGTACTATTCAAATTCAAGCCTTTCAACTCAGAATCAGAAAGACTAACTACATGTGAGAAAATCAAAAGTGAGCTAACAGCTCTTGTAGAGAAAGTCCCTACCCTTCTTACTGCAGAAGTCGGTATCAACTGCAACCCAAATGAGCAGTTTGACATCGCGTTAACAACTACACATAACGATATGGATGGATTAAAAGAGTACGCTCAGCATCCATTGCATGTCGACGTCGCAAAAAATTTCATCAGACCTATTTTGGAGGCTCGTTCTTGCTGCGACTACCAATATTAATTACTACGCCTATGAGAAATAAAGCTCTATATCTATTATTCGCTTTATTCGTTTGCATTCCGTCGTTCGCTCAAATCCTTGATCCTGTAAAATGGAAAGTGGAATTGTCCAAGATTTCTGCCGACGGCAAGGCAACAATCACATACGAAGCAACTATCGATGAAGGCTGGCACATGTACAGCACCAAAGAGGTGACTGACGGTCCCGTGCCTACATCTTTTATGCTTTCGGATGTGGATGGAGTAAAAATCGTATCTGACATCAATCCTCGAAGCAAAGTCATCGAGCAGTTTGAGCCTGCATTTAACGTTACTGTTGGTTGGTATGAGAATAAAGCAACCTTCCAACAGCAGGTGAAGATCGCCGACAAGGACAACTTCACACTAATGGGTTCGATCAGATACATGACTTGCAACAACCAAAATTGTTTGCCCCCTACAACTTACGAATTCGATCTTTCGCAGCATAACGCTGTAGCAAAAAAAAAAAATAACTCAGAAGTAGCCGAAGTTAAGGTAGAGAAGAAAGCGCCAGCAGAAACAAATGGCTCTACCCCACTTATCGCTATCAAAGATTTAAATGTCAAGGATAGCAGCGACACAGTAAAAGCTGTCGCTGTAAGTGCAGAACACCACCAGGAGAGAATCGACACATGGGCAAATGTAGTCGACGATATGAAATCCTTCGGTGAAGTAAAGACAGACGAAGGTAGAGACTCTCTTCTAAAGACATTCCTTACTTGTCTGCTTGGTGGATTTATCGCAGTCATCACGCCATGTGTATGGCCTATCATACCGATGACTGTAAGCTTCTTCCTTAAACGAGGAAAAGACCCTAAAAAAGGCAAAAAAGCGGCAATCGTATATGGTCTGTCCATCATCGCCATCTACGTTTTGGTAGGTGTTGTGATTACAGCCATCAGTGGAGCTGACGGATTGAACCAATTATCTACGAATGCCATCTTCAACATCTTTTTATTCGCCCTTCTCGTGCTATTTTCCATGTCTTTCTTCGGAGGCTTCGATTTAGCACTACCGTCGACTTGGAGCACTAAAATCGACCAGCACGTCGACAAAACATCAGGATTATTATCTATTCTTTTGATGGCATTCACGCTTGTGATTGTCTCATTCTCATGTACAGGTCCGATCATCGGAACTTTGCTCGTAGACATGTCCGTAAACGGCAGCATGCTTGCCCCTACAATCGGAATGTTGGGATTCGCCATCGCCCTTGCAATTCCATTCACACTATTCGCATTCTTCCCAAGCTGGCTTAAAAATATGCCTCGCTCAGGTGGTTGGTTGAATTCGGTGAAAGTGTTGTTAGGATTCTTTGAGTTGGCATTCTCGTTGAAATTTCTATCAATGGCAGACCTTGCCTACGGATGGCATATCATGGACCGCGAGGTGTTCCTTGTCATCTGGATCGTAATCTTCATGATGGCAGGCCTATATCTTCTTGGCAAAATCAAGTTTGCTGGCGACGACGATGTTGAGGTCGTCACAGTGCCACGTTTCTTTATGTCTACATTCTGCTTCAGCATGTGTATCTACATGTTGCCAGGATTATGGGGTGCTCCGTTGAAAGCAATCAGTGCTTTCGTGCCGCCATTGAACACACAGGATTTCAATCTATATAACGACAAAGTCTCAGCGACATTCAAGGATTACGACGATGCTATGATGTACGCCGAGATGAAAAGCATGCCAGTGGTGGTGGATTTCACAGGTCACGCATGTGTCAACTGTAGAAAGATGGAATCATCGGTATGGTCGGATCCACGTGTCAAGGGATTGCTTACTGAGGACTATATTCTCGTCTCTCTATATGTCGACGACAGAACAGAATTGCCACGAGTAGAAAAAGTCATCGAAAACGGCAAGGAGATCAAGCTGTCAACAGTTGGCGAGAAATGGAGTTATCTGCAGAGGTCAAAGTTTGGAGCGAATGCCCAGCCTTACTACTGTTTGCTTACTCCAACAGGCAAGCCAATCAACCACCCAATGGGATTCACAGAGAAATCATCTGAATTTATCGATTTCCTACGCATTGGTTTGAAAAATTTCAAGAAAATCACAAAAGAAAACGCAAAATAAGCCACAATATAAAATATGGATTTGTTAGCATTTTTGGAAAGTCGCGCTACAGTCAGACAATACAGCGACAAGGAAGTGTCAAAAGAGTTGATCAACCGTCTTCTTGAAGTAGCAGGTCATGCATCAACAACAGGCAATATGCAGCTATACAGCGTCGTCATCACAAGAGACGCAGAAAAGAAGAAAGCATTAGCTCCTACTCATTTCAACCAACCGACTTATACAAATGCCCCCGTCGCCATTACATTTTGTGCTGACTTCAACAGATTTGTAAAATGGTGTGAAGAATCTGGTGCAGAACCTGGTTACGATAACGAATTCAGTTTTTTTACAGCTGCAATCGACACTCTCCTACTTGCTCAGACATTTGCCATTGCGGCCGAGAGCGAAGGTTTAGGAATTTGCTATCTTGGCACCACAACATACACAGCCGAGAGCATTTCTAAGATATTGAATCTTCCAAAACGAGTTGTGCCGATCACAACAATCACCGTCGGATATCCAAAATCAGAACCAGCCAAGACAGACAGAATCGCGTCGACAAGCTGGATCCACGAAGAAGAATACAAAGATTATTCGTCTGAAGATATCAAAAAAATCTTCGGTTACAAAGACGAGATGGAAAGCAACAAGAAATTCGTCGCAGAAAACAATAAGAAATCTTTGGCTCAAGTATTCACAGATATCCGCTACACAAAGAAAGACAACGAAACAATGTCTAAATCATTCTTTGATTTTGTGAAAAAACAGTTCTTGTGCGACTAACATATTAAGCGAAATCATAAGCGGCAACCATAGAAATATGATTGCCGCTTATTTTATATCTTTTTGAAACTTTAAATAAGCAAATCGCAGAAATATGTAATAAACCACGACAAAATTCGACTAAATCGTAAAAAATATGTTCTTTTAATATGTTATTTAGCAGAAATTCTATATATTTGCATTACTATATCTAATGAAATAGACGACGATGGTAAAACGTATTGATGACAATCTAAAGAGCATCGAGGAGGTATCTGACATTTGGAAGATATTGACTCCTGAGCAGCTTGTGTATCTAAAGCAGAACTACGGCATTCTTAGATTTAAGAAAAACGAGATGGTTTATGC
>DCIP01000023.1 GCA_002317115.1 Candidatus Scybalocola fimicaballi | reverse complement strand
CCGCGAGTAGGGATGCAATGACATGTGCATAACCTCCCGTTGAGCAGCCATGCTGTTCTGACGGTGAAAATCGTTTATATAAAAGCTTTCCGCATGTGAATTTGTCTGCATATTCGTCCAATATAGCCAGACCTTCGGGAGTGAACCCTCCTGCTATAATAGCATTTATACTATCCCAAAAATCTGTATTATTCATAATTTATTTAGTTCTATGGCTACAAATTTAATAAAAAAGACGACATAAAACAAAAAGAGGTGCCTTCATCAGACACCTCTAATTTTGCATTTATAATTCTGCATTCAGCATTTTCTTACTCCCACTCAATTGTACCAATCATAACATAACTAAACATATAACAATACATTATGAATTATTAATAATTAAATTTAAATATAAGGTCACACATTTAGGACACATATAATTATTTTTGGGCCTCCCTATCCACCCCTACCTACGTATCCCGCCCCTCGTGACACCCCCCTATTTTATTGATTATAGGGGGCATACGATTGGTCGTGCAAATCATAAAAAAATTTTTGGAAAATTTTTCTTAACTTTTTTTGTCCCTGTATATAGATGGAAAAATATCTAACATTTATTTATTAGCAACACCAGACCTCATTAAAAATATGTCAGTGTTGTTCGTCACATTAAGACACAAGAATAATGTGAATAACAAATAAGAACTCCGTTGAAAGCATATTTTTTGTCTAAATCCAAAGCAAATTTTTCACCAACCTTATTATTAGTCACAAAGATAATTCCAATAACTAAAATGACTAAAAATAAAGGAATCCATGTCTATAGATTAACCGACTACAGCCTTGATCAAATCGTAAAAAACCACGAGCTTGCTGAATTAGACTATTATGGTGGTAATGTCAAAGAAAAGAAATTTGTTAAGCCCTCAGCAATTGAGCGAAAGAAACTACTTTATTCCATTTTGATTCATACCATAATAAAGTGGTGTGAACGTTCAGAAAATAGAGTGGCCATACTAAACTCTCAATACCTTAAAAAGAAGTACAGAAACGGCTACGTCGTAATGTTACATAATCTAGAGATGTTGGACATCATTGACATTGACCACAATTACCTACAGAATGTTTGTTCTAAGGGTTACCGAATTAAAGATGGTGTAAAATACCACATAGAAAGAATAAATAGCAAAGATATGATTGATGAACTAATCCCTCACGAATCTGAGATAATAAAACAATGTAGAGCCGAGAAGAACGAACTCATTGAATCGACACTGACTCCCAAAGTCGCCAAACGATACGAACAATCTCTTAAATGCATTCAACTAAAAAATACAACATTAGCCGAGGAATATGTCAAGACATACCGATATCCATCTGAGTCGGCACGAGATTCAAGACTGTTGAAAATTCAGGATTTCCGGTTGCTTAAAGGGACGTTTGTCATTAATGGCATCGATGCCAATAACAGAATATACCACGTCTTGACAAACTGTCCTCGAGACATAAAGTCCTTCTTGAATGTCAAATTTGCTTGCGACTGTCACAATTCGCATCCACTATTGTTTAACTTGAATATTATAGAATATTACGGTCTTGACACTCAAACAATTTATAAGATGTTTGATGTAATGCGTGGCAACGATAATCTAGACATCAATAATATAAGGAAAACTCTAATTGACGGAGGCGTTGTCAAACAGTCAATATCCAATATACCACAAGATGCATTGTATTATATCTATCTGACAAGTAGAGGTCTATTTTGGGATTTTATGCTGGATAGCTATGGATCGATCAGTTCGCAATATGATGGAGTAGTTGTCACTCGTAGCGACATTAAGTTGCAAATGTTTGCTCAAGTTTTTTATAGAAAAAAACTCAATAATACTACAAACAAAGAAACTGGAGAGAAAAGATATCCGTTAGCCAGCCTTTTTAATGAAAAGTTTCCTACAGTTAGCAAGATCGTTCGTAACGAAAAGAGGAAAGATTCTAATCCAGAGAACCGCAAAGAACTACCAGCTAATATGATGAAAGTTGAGTCTAAGATATACCACGAAATTTTGGCTGAGATTTACAAGCTGAACCCGAAATACAAGGTATTCAACATCCACGATGCCATTGAAGTATTGGACGTTCCAGAGAACGAATCATTGACTGTCGATATAGTAAAGCAAGTGATGGAGCAAGTGTATCGCCGGAACGGTCTAATGCCTGACTTATCAGTTGATTACCCAGAGAACATTGACCAACTAATGTCAGACTTAACCCTGATGAACCAGTTGATTGATGCTAAACTTGAAGAGTTGAGGCAGAGAGCCAATGCAGGTGATGAACAAGCAATCGTATATTCGTACGCCATTAATCACGGCTATCTTGAATTTATTTGGTCAGATAGTAGTCACCAATCGGTATCTCTTCATTTAACCGACAAGGTAAAAAGTGAAGAAATTTCACCCCGAAAAATATGCACACAAAGCAATGATGAACAGCAAGTTAAGTGGGCTTGTGGAAAGAAAGTGTTCTACATTTTGGGAGAGGAATCAAAGAAGAATATTATGACTATGAAAGGTTGGTTAAATTATGAAAATGGTAAGAGAGTTAACAACTATGATTTGTTGGATAACTACCGGAGAGATTACAAGTTAGTTCGAAATAATGGCAGAAATAAAGCAAGATACACTTATAAGGTTGATGTTATAGATGGAGAGGTTGTTAACTCATACCTAGCAATAAAGAAATATATGGGTAGGAATAGAATAAAGTGATATTGTAAGCAATTGAGTATGGATTGTATACCATTGTGAAAGTCATTTGAAATATAATAAGTATTATGAGAGATTCATAATGTAAAGTAATTGGGATGTTATATGTGGTATCAGTAATGTATGCCAATATGGTTATTCTAATGTCAAATGAATGAGAGTATGTCTAAGTGACCTACTCTCAATCTATTTACATAATGGTGAGACGTTTAAGTGATTGAAACTATTAGAATGTTGAATAGAACTAAAGAAGTTTACAATGAACATTTACATAGTTAACTTCAACTTACCTCTGCATGAATGACGTTTGATGATTGTTCATTTTATTCTTTGAGTTCTCTTAAAATGGGGAAGAAAATATGTGACAGGAGACAAAACTTGGTTATTTTTTTGCGTGGTAAATGATTGTTTATTATTTTAACAAACAAAACACTATAACAACATTTCAGTCTGCCCGAACATAGAGTTCGCAATGTTTTTTTAGCTTTGCATGGAAATTAAAAACGAATAACATTATGATCATCGTAAATACACATCACGCTTATTTGAATACAGATATTGTTTTCAATAGTGAAAAACAGTTTGTCACTTTGAGAGATGAGCTAACAGGTCTTGAATATACAATTGCAGATAAACCTCTTGTAATCAAACTTTGTGCAGGTAACCATAGATTGTATAGTGTTGATTCCGAAGAAGAATTAAACATTGAAATAGAAGGAGCATCAACAAACACCAGAAAAGCTGGCAATGTGGTGCCTGCAGCATTTCTTTAGATGAAAAGCGATTCCTTACTGTCGGTGATGATGAGGCAATCATCATCCGTAATCTGATAACAACTAATAATATAGAAAACAACCTAATTTGACAACACACATGCCAGCAAATAAAAATGCAATGACCAGATATAAGATATTGGATGATCTTCTAAGCAACCGATATCACAATTACTCTCTTGATGATCTTACTGAGGAAGTAAGCAAGCGACTTGTTGAAATGGATCCTGAATACAAAGGTGTAGTACGTCGCACGATAGAGAAGGATTTGTATTATTTAGAATATGAAGGTCCTTTTTTGGTGGATATCGAAAGATATTCTGTGCCCAGTTACAGCATGGAAAAACAGAAGACATATATGAAACAATGTCTTCGCTACTCCGATCCATCCTTTTCAATTTTTAAGAAGGATTTGTCTAATGACGAAAAATATTTGCTTAAAGAGGCACTGTCAATACTTGGACAATTTGAAGGACTCCCTAACCTGGATGCTCTTGAACGTCTTCGCATGGGACTTGATATGAAGGAAAATGACAAAAAGATCATTTCATTCACGAAAAATCCATTACAGAATACGAACAGATTAGGAGAACTGTTCACCGCTATTTCTCAAAAGCAGGTTGTTTCCATATATTATCACAAGTTTAACGACTCAGATAACATTCAATTTGTAAATATCTATCCATATCTTCTTAAAGAATACAATCGAAGATGGTATATATTCGGTGCCGCAGAAGAAGGAGGGAAAATGCTGTGCTATAGTCTTGACAGAATTGACAAGGTGGAGCCGCTTACTTCTCATAAATATATCGAATATGACGGTGACATAAATGAACTATTTGAAGACATCATTGGAGTTTCTTTATTTGAGGATGCCAAACTGTATAAGATATATTTTTGGGTTAGTGAAAATTCAAAGAATTATGTTGAGACAAAACCTTTGCATGAGTCTCAAAGTAAAATTAATGAATCCGAAGAGGTGAAATTCCGTGAAAAGTACGGCATGCTTGATCGTGGCAAGATATTCCGCATAGAATGTAAATATAACTATGAATTAATACGTGAACTGTCATCGTTCGGAAATGATCTTCTCGTTCTTGAACCTTCTGAGATTCAGGATAAGGTATGGAAAAGAATTAAGTCCATGAATGAAGACTATAAAATGTTACGAACAAAGAGTTCGTAAAAGGCATATACCTTTGCATCAACAAAAAAAGATAAGAATATGACAGATCAAGAAATTGACACAATTGGAGGTTATGCGGCTAATTATGCAGAATTAGTGAATTATTACAATGCATCTTTTATAGTTCCAGCAAGTAATTACCAAGTAAAAGATGATAATCGTTTGTTGATTCCATTCATGCAAGGAAACAAAATTGGTTTTGTGAATAGAATGGCTGAGGTTATTGTCAAGCCTCAGTATGATCTCATAGTTGGCGAAATTTTGTCAGAAAAGGACATGACTGTTGTAGGCCTTAAGTATTCTGTTGGATTTCCAAGAAACAATGGAGTAGTAGAGATATATAATAGAATCAAATATGGACTTCTTGATAGTAATGGTAATGTGGTTTTAGATACAACCTATAATGATATATTGATTTCTGATAATAAAGAAATCTTGACATTAAGATATCAAGATTTTGGTGGATATTGTGTTGTTGACAGACATGGAAGTGTAATTGTTCCATATAAAAGATTTGATTGGATTGATGGTTTTACAAAAGGGTATGCCAGAGTAAAGTTTGAAAATAAATGGGGTATTATTGATATTTATGGCAATGTTGTTTTGCCTATAGAATATGATAATATCTGGAATTTTTACAACAAACCGGAGTTAGATTCTACTAAAGTCATAAAAAACGGCAGAGAGGAAAGATTCTACTTTGACACAGGGTGTTTGACACCTCGAGTCCAAATGTCACGAAGACAATTCGGACATAAAAATTATGATGATTACGGATCTAACTATGGAGAATTTGCAGGTACATATGCACAGGACGTTGCTGGCTATAGTGATGACGTGATTAATGATGCTTTTGATGGAGATCCAGATGCATATTGGAATATAGACTAGAATCACGAACAAAGAATTCGTAAACGGCATATACCTTTGCAATAACAAAAAGAAAAAGAGCATGAAAAGTTTGAATTTAAAACGACATTTGGGAATTGAAGGTCAACTAAAGAAAGGTACAGTTAAGCTTTATGGCAATAATCGAAAAGAGTATGTCAATGAGGCTTTGTATGTACCTGGATATGGTTGGGTGCCCTGCTCTAGAAAATTGCTGGATAATTTCACGACAGATTCTAAAGATCTCATGCTTGTCATTTCTGATGCAGAGGATTCAAACAGACCAATCACAAGTGACATATGGATAACATTAGAGAATAAAATAACCGTTAAGGTAAATTGGTGATATAAAAATAATTTAATTCTTTTTAGGTGCGAATATAGGGTTCATAGA
Source organism: Candidatus Scybalocola fimicaballi (assembly GCA_002317115.1). Classification (GTDB taxonomy): domain Bacteria; phylum Bacteroidota; class Bacteroidia; order Bacteroidales; family Paludibacteraceae; genus UBA1723. Next base: position 13,393 of record DCIP01000023.1, on the reverse strand, counting down.
ACAATCGTACCTTTACATTATCAAAGTAATACCAAAAACATTTTTTCTATGCGTACACAGAAGTACTCTCAGGTAAAGGCGTTAGTAGCCAAGTACAAGAATCTTGCAGACAACAGCGAGGCGGTTAAAGAGTTGGAGAATATGGAGTTTCCAGCTAAAGCATTTATGGAAGCTGAGCTAAAAGATTATGAGCATCAGCTGCTTGCTCATTTTTATCCATTAGCAGCAAGAGAAACAGCAGATTCTTATATTCTCAAGAAATTAGATAGATCTGCCAGTCACTATATGTCAGGTTTGCTGACAGCAGACGAGGAGAAATTTTTGGTGGATAACTTTGTTCTTCTTGTGGAATACCTATTTGAAAATGGTAACAAATGGCTACCAACGACATTTTCATCAATAAATGCACCAGAATATTGGAGCCGAGTCGTCAAACATCTCTTGAAAGGAAGCAATCAAGGACTTAAAGTGCTATTGCCAGGTTCACATGCAGGAGAAGAGTTTAAGAATTTCCAGGATAGTTCCTTTTGGGTTAATACTGGCTATGAATATGCGGCATTAAGTGCACTAACTTCTGCCAATGTCGTTAACCGATACGAAGAAAACAAAGACTTTTCCAAAGGATATTTTGGAGAATACTTTGAAAAAGAATCATTTGATGTTTTCATTTCAGAAACGCCTGCGTATGTGTTTGAAGAAGATTCAACAAAAAAAGAGACATTGCCAGCTTTTTTGAAAGAAAGTTATGATCTTGTCCGAAAAGGAGGGGAAATGTTTATTTGCTTTACTAGAAGAGAATTATTTGACGAAAGAACAAAAGATTTTCGTCAGATGATGATCGAAAAGCAAGAACTTGCAGAAGCCATAGAATTGGCCAATGGCAGAATATTGCTTCACATCGTGAAGAGCCGTCAGAACTCTTTCGTCATGTCTGATGCAACTGCTTTTGTCGGACATATTTATAAGTCTGAAGTTCTTGATGTAGATCAGTTCATCGCATCTAGAAGTAATCATTGCAAGGAAAAGACTATCAGCCGAACATTTGAATATTCTCAACTATCCGAGATTTTTATTCCATCATATTATCTTAACCGATGTGATGGAAAAAGTTTAGGCTCATTTGTTGATACTCCCCAAAAATTGTACGTTTCAGATGAGTGTGATGCAAAAGAAAAAGTTGTTACAGTTAACAACCTTTCTTATACATTCTCTTCTGGTGAAATTTCATTTGACAAACTCAAGACTATTGATATGTCAAGAGCTCGTCGATACTGGAGAGTTGGTGGACCCTCTGTCATATTTGTAGCAACAGAAAACTCAATAGCCGTTGCTTACTTACTTAGCGACAATAGTGTTCTCGTCCCCAAAAATATGCATGTTCTAAATGTTAGAAATGCTGAGGAAGCTCAATATATAGCTGCCACACTTCTTTCCAAAGAGACGAGAGGACAGATATGCAGCCTTGTTGTTGGGAAAGATGCAAATTCACACTTCTTTGAGAAATGGCTTGATTTTGTCAAACTTTCTCCTCTATCTAAGGAAGAACAATTGGAATTTGTGAGCAAAATCAGACGCACAGATTGGGGCAAGCAAGAAGAGGCTATGCAAGCAACAAACATCAGATATAAGAATGATGTACGTTTACGAAAGCATGCACTTTCACAAAACATATCCGCTTTTGACAGTCTTTTCCGAACATTAAAAGGATGTTTCGACGACAATGGAGGAAGGCTTAAGAAGGGAGAAAGGATTTCTCCTGTAAGCGATATGACAGTAGAAAATGCTTTCCAGAATCTTCTTGATAAAATTGCTGTCATACGTGATCGTGTTGACCATATCGCTGAAGACCAGAATTGGGGAGAGTGTGTCAGTATCGAGCCACAACAATTTGTTGAAGAATTTGAACGCCAACATAGTAATACAAAATTTAAGTATACTAATGAGTGGGACGCAAATGTTTGGGAACCATACCAGAAAAATCACTTTGACGAAGATTACTTTGACAAAGAAACAGGAAAACTTCTCTTTCATGCTGGAGAATCATACAATGCTATGTGGTTTCCTAAAGCAGCATTGACCCAAATTTTGGAAAATATTATTTCCAACGCACAAGAACATGGTTTTGTCGATTCTACGAGAGAAAACTATCGTATCAAGTTTAGTTGGACTACTGACGGCCTTAATTTGGTTCTAAATGTTGAAAACAATGGTGCTCCAATCTCTGATGAAATGAGTACCGAGAAAGTTCTTCAATATGGATATTCATCATCGCTTAATAAAAATGGGCATGGTGGTATTGGAGGTGGACAAATTGCTGAAATCATGCAAGCCTTTGGAGGTAATGTGGAAGTTATATCTACACCTAACGCCCATTATACGGTGAAATATAAGCTAACAATGCCTCTGGCTAGCCTTTACTAATTAAACTATGAGGAGTATGCCTCCTCATAGTTAATCATTGATAATTTTACTCAAAACAAGAAAAAATGAGAAACGAAAATTTCATTCAAGTGTTGTGGGTTGAAGATGATCCAGAAATAACCGAAACTTATCCTCTTGAAGCAGCCAGATATGGCATACAACTTGTGCCATTTTCTTGCTGGCAAGATGCAGAAGCCGCTTTATTATCTGATTTTAAGAGATGGTCGGCTATCGTATTGGACGCAAAATGCAAGTATAAGAAAGAAAGTCAAGACAATGCTGCGGTCTTTTTGACTCAAGCACTTACCTCTATCGCATCTATCTGTACTCAGCAGCATCGCGTACTTCCGTGGTATGTGCTTTCCGGTGGCAGTGATGACGAACTCTTGGATCTTATCATAGACACAAGAGAGGAATGGGATGGAGACTGGAAAAAGAAGTATTACAGTAAGAATACAGATCGTGAAATATTGTTTCATCGAATTCCGTATCATGCAAAAATCTCCCCAGAGATGCAAATTCGTAATGTCTTTTACAAAGATGTCTTCAACGCTATTAGACGTGCGAATTTAGGAGACAACGTGGAAATATATATGGAGGACTTGCTTCTCCCTATTCACGCTTACGACATGTCGTCAAAAGACTATAATAATCGAATGACTCTAGTCCGTAAATGCATTGAATTGCTTTTTCATTCAATGGCTGGCTATGGACTGTTGCCGTCAAAAAAGGAAGGAGATGTATTAAAATTACATGACAAACTGGTGGATCGACGTGGAGGAATAAATATTACCGGGTGTAGCAAGATCATTGCGGGCGTTGATCATGGTTTCAAGGATACTATTATCATTAAAAGCCACAAAAATATACTACCTAATGTATTAAAAGATAGTATTCAAAGATTGGTTGAGATTGCAGGTGCTTTTGAACATGCAGAAAATAAAGACGCATCTGAAGAGAAGCAGGAAAACTCTCGTCATACATCAGAATTCTTAGATTGTATAGGTAACGCACCTTATCTACTAAGAAGTATGGCGAATGAATTATGCTGCATTATTCTTTGGTATGACCAATATATATTAGATAACGACGACCCAGAAATTAACGCATTAAACTGGGAAATAGTTGATAATTCTAATTTCACACAGGTAAAAATATAGATGCGATAAAGTTCTTTATTCAGTAAGGCTGTCCTGAGTGTGGAAATCTCACTCAGGATATCCTATCTTTGGTATATTATTTATCAATAAACACTCTACCTCCAAGAATCAAATAAAGATAGGTGTTTGAAATATGATATTGCGAATTTAGAGTTCGTAACTCTAGCTTACATTTGCATCGTAATCAAGAACGAATGAGTCTTGATAGAAATAATGTAAAACTAAAACATTATCGGATATGCTAAATAAGACAAGAAAGATTCAGTCTCTATCAAAGAAACGCTTTTATTCTCTTTCTGAGAAAGAGCAAAGTTTATATAACAAGAGAAAGAATATTTCACGAACAATGTGTCCTTTGTGTGGAAGGGCAAAACACCGTTTTGAGACGGAAAATGAAGCTTATCTATTCATTGCATATCACGGGGAACAGATGTTAGAGGAAACTGGATATAAGCCAGATAGAGCATATTGGTGCGAGGCATGTGGTGCCTTTCATACAACTCATAAAAAACAATATAAGGATTCTATATTGTCTATGATTGCATAAATAGATGAATGTCATTATTTAACTATACAATACGAAAATGAAAAAAAGAATTCAAAAGGCAGTGAAGTATTTTAGTGAAATATTCCTTTTCTTTACTATCTTGTATTCTATTGGCTATGTTTTCAGATGGAACTGGGTAATGTTTCCAGGAAGTTGTGATCCTTCACATATGAAGATACAACATGAGATTATTGGAGAATACGCTATGGCATGTTGTTGTATCTGTATATTACTTAACGTAATCTGTATTATGTTTGACTTAAATGAGATAAAAAGTTTACTATACAAAAACAACAAATAATGATACATTACATTCACATTAATGGAAATTAAAGAAAATATCATCGCCACTTTTCGACATTTGCTGCGACTTATCCTTTTAATTGTGCCAGTGTTGTCTTTTGCCTTAACTTCATATAATCAGTCAGGTCAAGTCGGAAACTCTTCAGCGTCCGATCCTCTAGAGTCCCTGTCAGGTTCTGACAGACTAAAGGTTTTGTCTGTTAAAATAACACCTCAAGAAACCATTTTGACTTTGTCTGACCATAATGTGAGGTCAGACGGAATGGCGTATGCCTGGATACAAATAGATGCAAATTCCTATATCGTAGCCAATGGCAAAGAGTATAGGTTGAATAAAGCTGAAGGCATAGAAATCTCTCCCAACAAAACATATTTTTCTTATGTTGGTGAGACTAAGACTTTCAAGTTGTATTTTCCTCCTATCCCATCCTGCACAAAATCGATTGACTTTATAGAGAGTGAGTCAAGCGGCTGGAAAATATATGGAATAAAATTATATTAAGTATTACCAAGTAAGAAAGAACTAACTAACGGTGATTTAATATCAGGGGTTACTTCCACCTTTCCACTAAATCTCGAGTTGAAATAAACACTTGACACAGTTTATTTATACTACCCTTTTTAAATTTTCTCAGCATCCCCCATATCTCTTCAGCCAGCCTTCCAGTCTCTCTGTCACCACTCTGATCTTCTCCTGTCTCTTGCCTGAAGCACCTGCTCCGAATAATGGCATAGGTGGTAAAATTTTTGAGAATGACAAACCATTAGTCTCAACATATCCATTGGATTCAGCGGTTTCCATCAAACTACGAGTCTCCTCTGGCTTTAGTTTCTCTTCCTCAATGATGGAGTTCAGCTCACGTTCTCTTTCTCTACGGACGAAGCGTTCCCACATCGTCGGAATATCTTTTGGCTTTCCATACTCGAACTGTGGTTCTGCGACGTGTGGCATATCAATGCCGTGCTCATAGCTCTGCCAATTATTATCTATAAATGATCCTTCTGATGGTGTCATCTTTTCAATGAATGCCTCGATCAGTTCCTTTTTGTCTCGCATGTCTGGGCTCGACGCAATGGCTTTCATTATCTTGACAACAATCTCCTTATCTTTACAATTGTTGTCGCGATACTCCTGCACCAAACGTAGGATATAGGTGATATTGATCTCTATCTGCTTCACCAACTCCATCTCGAAGATCAAATCGTCTTCAATATGTTCTGCTGTGTGATGCTCTTTATTCTTTACAATTTCATCGTGGAAATCGATGTACTTGCTGGTGTAGTCCTGCATCTCACCGTCTTTGATGATCTTCTTCGCTTCATCAAACTCATCAAATGCCGACAGCAGGTTCTGGAAACGTAGGATTCTGCCGAACAGTTTTACAAACGTTGCTTTCTGCTCTTCGGTGATGATTCCTCCACCAAATAGCAAATCCGTCGGGAATTCCTTCAATAGTGCATCCACCTCTTCCTTATAGCCATTGTGGTGCTTGCCTTTATCGTCGTCGTAACCATAATAGTAGTCGTTGAATGGACGAAGCAACACAATTCCTCCTGCATCCTTGTCGCCAAACAATGACAATGCGTCGTTTGTCTCTTGCTCCAAATTACGGAAGCAGACGATATTTCCACAATCCTTGACTGCGTTCAGGATTCGGTTTGTTCGGCTGAATGCCTGGAGCAGACCGTGCATCTTTAGGTTCTTGTCAACCCAAAGAGTATTCAGTGTCTTGGCGTCGAATCCAGTAAGGAACATTCCCACTACAATAAGGATATCAATCTGTTTGTTCTTCATGCGAAGCGACACATCCTTGTAGTAGTTTTGGAACTTATCTCCGTCAGTGCTGTAGCTTGTTCCCCAGTCGGCATTATAGTCCTGGATAGCGGATTCCAAAGCGTCTCTGCTGTTCTTGTCGAGCATCGACGCACTTTCAGGATTCTCATCCTCAATAATGCCGTTTTCATCGTCTTCTGGATTGGCGGCAAAGGTGTAGATAGTGGCAATCTTCAAGTGTTTGCCTGTCTCTGCCATCTGCTTCTTAAACTCTTTATAGTAGGCTATCGCCATCGGCACAGAGTCTACCGCAAAGATGGAATTGAATCCTCTCGTCGACTTACGCTCACGCTGCTCTTTTACGTTGTTCTTGCCTTTTGCCTGACTCATCTCCTCCACATTGGCAGTGACACTGTAGTTGTAGAGATCGGAGCCTTGCTTTGTCTTTTGAGCAAAGTGATCGAGGATATATCTTGTGATTACGCTTATTCGCTTTGGTGAATGAAGTGCTTCTTCGGTATCAATGCCCCAGACATCTTTGCTGTCGACGTTGTCCTTCATACGCATCGTACGCTCGTAGTCCACACGGAAACGAAGCACGTTCTTGTCGTTGATGGCATTGATGATGGTGTAGGTATGAAGTTTGTCTCCAAAAGCCTGTTCGGTTGTCGTTAAGGTGCTTCCTGCGTTCTTCGTGAAGATTGGTGTGCCTGTGAAACCGAAGATCATATATTTCTTGAAACGCTTGTCTATCACACGTCGCATATCTCCAAACTGGCTGCGATGGCACTCATCAAAGATCAAAACGACGTTTTTGTCAAGCACATCCACGTTCTCCTCTTTCTTATTGAGCAGAATGCTTAGTTTCTGAATCGTAGTGATGATGATATTGCAGTTAGGATCATTCAACTGTTTCTGAAGAATCTTATAGTTGCTGTTACCGTTAGCGCAATCCTTCTCAAAGTTGTCGTACTCCTTCATGGTCTGGTAGTCGAGATCCTTTCTGTCGACGACGAAAATGACCTTCTCCACACCTGCCATCTTACTTGCCAACTGAGCCGTCTTGAAAGAAGTCAAGGTCTTTCCGCTGCCTGTTGTATGCCAGATGTATCCTCCTGCCTTAACTGATCCTTGCAACTTGTTGAGCATTGCCACATTCATACGCTGGAGTATCTTCTCCGTCGCAGCAATCTGATAAGGTCGCATCACCAATAATTGCTTGTCCGCATTGAAGACGCAATATTTGGTAAGGATATTCAGGATGGTATGCTTAGCAAAGAATGTGCGGGTGAAATCCTCTAAATCAGGAAGATTTCTGCACTCCTGGTCGCTCCAGTAGGAAGTGAACTCAAAACTATTGGCATCACTCTTTTTCTTATGAATCTGTTGTTTCTTCTGCTCCTCCACATGGGCGAAGCGAGTTGTATTGCTATAGTATTTTGTGTCTGTTCCGTTACTGATCACAAAAATTTGGACGTAATCAAACAATCCCTTCCCATTTCCAAAGGAATCATTCTGATAACGGTTGATCTGATTAAACGCCTCTTTTATGCTTACCCCACGTCGCTTCAACTCTATATGCACCAATGGCAAACCATTCACCAACACAGTCACGTCATAGCGGTTCTTCTTAGTGTCTCCTTCCGGCACATACTGATTGATCACTTGAAGAATGTTGTTATGGATGCTCTTCTTGTCAATCAAACGGATATTCTTCGTTTCGCCATTGTCAAGAGTGATATTCAGGATCTCATTACGCTGTATAATCTCAGTCTTGTCCTGAATCTGCTTGATTGGATCGGCAATCTGGTCAAGCAACGACTTCCACTCCTTGTCCGACAAAGTAATACCATTAAGCCTTTGCAGACAGTCGCGAAGATTCTCCACCAACGCCTTCTCGTTGTTGAGTTTGTCCTTATACTCATAGCCTTGTTGTTGAAGTTGGGCAATAAAAGCCTTTTCCAACTCACTCTCACTCTGATACCCAGTGTGAGAATGACCTTGGCTCTCATATTTGGCAACGACGGTGGAGTTTTCCAACTCCGCTATGATATTATATTGGGTACACATAGGCTTAATATAAAAAACAAAACTGCTACATTTGTAGCAGAAATAAAAGATTGGCAGATTGAATCTTTTATTATTTTATATGGTTCAAGAGAAAGTCTTTGAGAGGATTTAGATAATCAGAATCTAAATTCCAAAGATTAGAATCTAAATAATCTCGTTCCTTTTCTTTGATTCGTTTCTTCTCTTCCTTTGTTGTTCCAGTCAATGCCTCCAAATAGGCATATATTCTAGTCTTATATGCAGGAGTTGTCGGAGTATGCGGATTCTTCCACGGAATGGAACATTTGTTTAATTCATTTTCATAATTACTCCAGCAATCCATAACACATTGGTTGACCGGGTTTATGATTCTTTCAAGTAGATTCTCCAATGCTCCTTGATCAGCATCGTTAGGGAAAAGGAAAAGGTCGAAATCAACATTTTTTTCATTCTTTATCATCATCAATTCTTGTCGACGTGACTGACAATCATCATCAGCGTCAAAAACGATAAGATTACGTCCTCCATCGTCCGTGTTTTTTTGGAGTACATTTATAAATGCCTGTTCCTTAATGTTGGTATAACCATTACACGGTTTAATCGAGACAACACCGTCTAATCCTAATTTTTTGATGTAAGCATTCATAAACACCTCATCAGCAACGCCTTCGACAAGCACTAAATAGTTTGTCATATCAATCTCTTAATTCAAGTTGATTATCAATAGCTGTTTTTATATTTTTTCCGTCGTAACGATAACTACGCATAACATCATCTTTATTTTTTGTTATGGTATAGACACATACATCATTCTCATTCTCCGGATTGATAGATTTTGCCAATTCTTGAAGCACCTCTTTACTATGTGTTGTTATCATTAGCTGAATTTCATTCGATTTTGCTAAACGAATGATACTTTTCCACAAAAGAGGATATACAGAGAAATGAATTCCATTGTCGATTTCATCGATGAGAAGAACCTTATTTTTTTTCCCTGCGACACAAGTTATTATATACAAGAACTTCTTTAGTCCATCACCACACATACTGATTGGGATAAGCTTGTCTACCCCCTCAAAACTAACATAAGTGGAATCCGGCAACACCTCAATATTTGTAATTCTTTGATCGAACAAACGGATTAATTCTAATACTTCGTCTTTCTTGTTTGCTCTAATCAAGGAAGATAATTCATCAGTTATTTGAAAAGCACTTGTGTCTGAAGCTATATATTGTGCAGAAATAACTTCCTGGTATCCCTGAACATTATCCTGACTATACTGACCATTTTCGTAAGTGCAGAAATCACATTTGAAAGATCTTTTATTTTCTATTTTGCCATTTGCACTTTTTTTCCCGTATTCGCCATTGATAGACATACAAATAGCATTAACTCTTTGTTCAGAAGACATTATCATGCCATTCCTTACTATTGGTCCTTGTATTGTCTTACTATTGCTTAAAGATATATACATAGAACGATATTCTCCGTCAGTAAGGGCACCAGTAAAAGTAGGCTTGTTGTGCAACTGGACATTATGGAAAATATAGTCAATCTGACCTAAAGGATTAACTGATTGCGTGGGATCACGAAAACAATTAACTCTGCTGGGAAGACTTGCATTAGACATACCAGAAAGGAGAAAAACAGATTCAAGAATCGTTGTTTTTCCGAAATTATTTTTACCCAAAAAGACGTTGACCGAATTTAGGTTTTCCAATTTCAACTCGCTAATACCGCGAAAATTCTTTATTGTTATGTCTTTGTATAATGCCATAAACGAACTATATATATTTCAACTACAAAAATAATGATTTTTCAATAACGTCTTACCATTATCTTTCAAAACCTCAACATCTCACGTAGGGTTTACACCCTACACTAATTTTTGCCTCGCCGTTGGCGTTTTTCCAACTCCGCTATGATATTATATTGGGTACACATAGGCAGATTTTACTTAGGGGATTTATTAACCTTATCATACAATTGTGCAATTGTATCTTTGTCTGGAAAAAGATCTTCTTTCTCTAAAATGGATTTTACAAGATCCATATTTTCCTTAATTGTAGTTGTCAATTCAAATTCTTTCAAGACTCTTCGTTCAAGATATTCTTTATATTGCTTGATTCCTATTCTCAATCGCATATATGATTCATCTTTCCCTTCTTCATCTATTTTGGCAATACATGCTTTTAACCAATTTATAATTGTTTCATTATAACTGATTTGTATGTATTCAACACCTTCACTACTATTCTTAGATGCTTCTCTTCCATTCAAAGTAAGATAAACAATAACATAATTTCCATCTCCTAAAGTTGTTCTCGCCCAACTATCATATCGTTTTAGTTGTTCTTTTTGATCTTTTGCAAGAAGTTTATTTTCAATTATTATAGCTTTCTTTTGATCCTTAGATTTGACATAAATGTCTATTCTTCCATTCTTTGGCTTTTTTTCTTTTTCGGAAGTCAAAGGGGCATACTGCTCTGTATCAGCAGATGAGTCTTTCGTTAGAAAATTCAAATTGCGGATAGATTCAGGCTTTACTTTTTCCAATTCATTTATGAATAGAGTTAGGAATTTATCCTCAAAATTATGTATGCCTTTACTGTTTAATAATGATTTTATTAACCCAGAATGATCAACTTCATCCCAACGCAAACGAATCCAATGAAACACATTGAATTCTTCTCCTCTCATTGGAGACAAACAATCATTAAATTTCTTTATTAGTTCTTCTTCTGTCATAATCTTCATCTTTCAAAACTTCAACATCTCATCCCTATAATGCTCATACTGCTTCGTTCTGAGCTCAATGAGTTTCTCCAACTGCTCCTGCTGCTCCACAAACTTGTCCAATATGCGGACTATCTCGGTTTGGACGGGTAGTGGTGGAACGGGGATTTCAATAGATGATAATTTTTGTGTATTTATAGTTGGAACGCCTCCTTCGCTTTGCAATTCAGATATAATAGATTCTCTGTATTTAAGAAAATAATACAAGAAAATCACATTAATCATATCGGCAGTAGTATCCGACGGTACTACAGAAAAGCATTTGTCATTGAGATAAAAATCTCTTTTTATGAAGTTTACAAATCCAGCATTAGCACCTACTCTTGATACTGTTATTGTATTTGCCTTTCTATTACATGAATGAAAGAATCCCATAGGATTTATTCCTCCGCTAATAATAGGATATTCTCCTCCTTCAACTTCATCCTTTTTTGTTATACCTTTGCCTGTAGATATTTTACATAAATCTCCCAACTTCTTACATTCCACACCATTAGGGCAAAGTTCCTTTATCAATTCTTGGATTCTATTCATGGTCGGCGGATTTTGAAGAGAAGCAATAATCTTATTAATCTCATCGTTGAGTGCCACAGTCTTCGTCATCAGATCATTGATCTCGGCATTCACTGCGTCGATGTCTATCTCCTCTTTGACGACTTCATTCTCCACATACGATGAGACGGAAAGGTTATAGTCGTTATTGGCGACGTCGTCGCATGAGACCAACTTCGTGAAATATTCCTGATCCTTTCGCTCTCCAATGGCATTCGCCACCGCATCCTGATGCTCTGGCATCATACGGTTCTTGTTTCCCTCCTTCTTGAATAGATTGCTCGCGTCGAGGAATAGAATGCTGTTATCTTTCTTCGCGCTCTTCTTCAAGACAATAATGCATGTGGCAATACCAACGCCAAAGAATAGGTTCGCTGGCAACTGTATAATCGCGTCGACGTAGTTGTTGTCCACAAGATATTTGCGGATCTGCTTTTCCGCTCCTCCACGGTAAAGCACTCCTGGAAACTCCACTATGGCTGCTGTTCCCGTCTCTGCCAAGTGGTAAAGCATGTGCATGGTGAAGGCAAGGTCTGCCTTCGTCTTTGGTGCTAACACTCCAGCCGGAGCATAACGATCGTCATTGATCAAAAGGGCATTGGCGTCGCCTTCCCACGGAATGGAATAGGGCGGATTGGAGACGATGCAGTCAAACAACTCACCTAAATGCTGTGGCTTGGTCAATGTGTCTTCAAGTTCAATATGGAAATTCGCATAGTTGACGTTGTGCAAGAACATATTGATTCTACACAAGTTGTATGTGGTAGGATTGATCTCCTGACCATAGAAATGAAGATTATCTTTGTTTGTGGCTAATTTGGCAACTTTCAACAGCAACGAACCAGATCCGCACGCAGGATCATAGACCGATTTCACGTTTGGCTGCCCCTGCATTGCGATTCTTGCAAGTATCTCACTTACCTCCTGTGGGGTAAAAAACTCACCGCCGCTCTTTCCCGCACCGCTCGCATACATCTTCATCAGGAACTCATACGCGTCGCCAAAAGCATCAATGCTATTTTCCTCAAAAGCCGACGCAAGGTCAAGATCACGTATGGAGACCAACACCTTTGCGATAAGGTCATTTCTCTTGGAGACGGAATTGCCTAATTGGGAGTTGTTTACAGCAAAGTCGGAGAACAGTCCACGAATGGCGAACTCAGAAGGTGTTCCCTGAGCCGACGCTTCTATAGCAGTAAATACCTTGCTTAGAGTCTCATTCAGATTGTCATCATTAGTCGCATTATTGGCGACGTTGATAAACAGTTGGCTTGGCAGAATATAGTAACCTTTAGCCTGCACCATCTGATCCTTGATTGCTTCATCGGAAGCTTCATCATCAGAGAACTCAGCGTAATTGAAGCCTTCCACACCAGCCTCTTCCTGAAGTTTATTGATGTAGTTGCAAAGATTCTCTGATATATATCTATAGAAAATAGTGCAAAGGATATACGACTTAAACTCCCATCCATCAATAGCACCTCTTAACGAGTCTGCAATACTCCAGATAGTCTTGTGAAGTTCCTCACGTTGAGCTTGAGCGGTAGTGTTTTCTGCCATAGTTGTTTATTTACTCTTATATCTCACCCAATCACGTTTGACTTCGCTTATCACCTCGTGCTTCTCGATGATGACAAGATCATTCTCATAGCCACCGTCTGAAAACTTATAATTTCTCAGATAATTGTAGCGAACACCAAGAGATCCATCATTTGGAGAGAGCTCCATATTATCAAACAATGCCTTCAAGTTGGAGAAGAATAAATCCTTCCCCGACACTTTGAGATGTA
>DCIP01000090.1 GCA_002317115.1 Candidatus Scybalocola fimicaballi | reverse complement strand
AATTACGGCAATTGTAGCCAACAACAAAAATAGAGTGGGAAGAGTAAACAAGAATGAAGATAGAAACTCTGTAGCTTCCTGCATACTGGTCTCCTTCACAAAATTAAGAGTGAAAGCATCCCAATGTCGACGGAATGTTAACACCAAAAATATATTGCTGAAACAGAATCCGATGATCAGTATATGAAGCAAAACTACGATTGTATTCGATAGTATAGCATACTTGCGTCGAACCAGCTCCAACAATCCAAGTATCACCCATAAAAGTGTGGCATATAGCGCACTACAGAATATAATGCTGATTGGTCCGTCCCACCAAGGATGAGTGTGAAGATGGAAAAATTCCTGACCTACCAAGCAAAATAGTAGGGTGGACCAAACTTCTGGTCGAACAGTCACCATCGGAATCTTTATTCTTTTTGCTAAACACACAAAAAGACCGACAAGAATGTTTAATATAATAAATCCCAGTAATAATCCTTTCATCGTAAGATCATCCTAACACTCTCTACAAAACATTAATTCTTCCTTCCACATCAGCGTCTAAAAGTTGATGCTCTGAGAGATATTCCTCATAAATTTGATTGCCCGACGTGGAAATAACCCTTGCTTTACCATTCTGCTCAACTTCATCAGTAGAGACAGATGTAAAATTTTCCAAATTGATGAAATGGTATTGTTCAATACCGACGGTGAATGTTTGGTCGTCAGTAATAGGTTTGCCCATGAAATTGAATTTAGTCAATCGTTTTTCATTCTTAATATATTCAATTTCAACTCCTTTAGAAACTTGGTAAAATTCACAATGCTCAATCCATTGCTCGTCACGTAAGATATAAAGAAACATCTTACGAAGTTGAGCACCTGTTGCAATAAACTGATATATAGCGTCGTCGAATGGGAAACATGCGGTTAAATCACCGTAAGTGACAGTTGGTCCCAAGCTCTTTGATCGTATACCACCTGATCCTTTAAGCATTATGTCGATGCCCAAACTCTCTTTCAAGATATCACTGCAAAGATTTCCTAATGAAGTCTCCTCAGTACGAGACGGATGAGTCAACTCCTTTTTCAAACGAGTGATGATACGGTTGAATTTGGCGTCAGTCACCTCTTTGTAACCATTCAAAAGTCTTTCCATTCCGTCGTCTACAGGACAATTATCCTGATTGATATTGACACATTTCCACTCGTATGAAGCCACACGGTTGAGATCAGTGTCAATCACGAAATCAAACTGACCAATCTGATTTGTTCCGACTCCAGCCTGAGCAATGATAATATCATTCACCACCACAGGCTCGTCGAGAAGAGTATGGGAATGGCCACCGATAATCACATCCACTCCCAATGAAGGCGACAGTTGTGATGCAAGTTTCTTATCCTCCTCAAAACCGATATGAGTCAACAACACAGTCAGATCAATATCCTCCGAGCGATAACTGTTGCAGATACGTTCAACCTCCTTTACCGCGTCTGCAATATCAACCATAGTGCCGATAGTATTATCCTTCTTAGTCTCATTAAGCACCTGTTCTGTAAGAATACCGATGAAAAGAATCTTCATTCCACCAATTTTCTTCACTATACATGGTTTGAAAAGACGACGTCGGTTATGACGAATATAGAAATTAGCATTAATAATTGGGAATTTCGCACATTTCTCAATAAAAAGAAGATGCCCGATACCGTAATCCGTCTCATGATTTCCTAACGTCACGACGTCGGGAGAGAGCAAATTCATAATTTCTATAGTGGATATTCCCTTAAATTCAGAATCAATAACACTTCCACGAAACATGTCGCCAGCCACACAATACAGAGTATTTTTCTTTTGTGAGCGAATCTTACTTATATATCCCGACAACATTGATACTCCTCCGATCAACTGCTCATCTATTTCCTCAGCTAAAAAATCTCCGTGCATATCATTGGAGTGGAGGAGTGTCAAGTTTTTTAATTTTCCCATCTATTATATGAATTTGCAAATCGTTACAAAATTAAAGAATATCTGTGAATATACCAATATATATGAGGCAAAGGGGTAAACATCCTTATCCTACATTAATTGTCATACAATAAGACAAACGTTGATAAGCGTGTTTGGACAACTCGTATATAAATTCGCCAAATAATACATTCTACATTATATGCTAAATGACCTTATTTTTAGAATAATATTCTGTCATTGTTAAGTTTGGATTTATTATATTCTTTGTTTGCTTGCAAATTTGCACAATAATTCTAATATCCGTAATTTTGCAGTGTTAAAAGAAATGTAGACTAAGAAATTAAATTATTATGACAGTAAAGAACTTTGTTACAGATTCACAGAAACCAGTGTTCTCATTTGAGATCCTTCCACCACTAAAGGGTAATGGAATCGACCGTGTATATAAGATTGTAGACAAACTACGTGAATTCGATCCTAAATATATAAACATCACGTCGCACCACAGCGAGGCTATTTATCGCCCTCAAGCCGACGGTTTGCTAAAGAGAAGCATGGTGCTACGTCGACCTGGTACAGTGGCTATCGCTGCCGCTATCCAGAATAAATATGGAATTCAAGCAGTGCCTCATATCATCTGTAAAGGATTTACAAAAGAGGAGACTGAATACGCCCTTCTTGACCTAAATTTCCTTGGCATCCATAATCTACTACTTCTTCGTGGAGACTGCAAGAATGTTACTGTGCCAGCCGGTCAGGAAAACCTATACAATGATTTCGCATCTGACCTTCAGAAGCAGGTGAATGATTTCAATAAGGGATTAGATATATATGGTGATAAAATCGAAGGAATCGACGTTCCATTCTCATACGGAATGGCATGTTATCCAGAGAAACATGAGGAGGCTCCAAACCCAAATTCCGACTTGCGTATAGCAGTGGAGAAGGTGAAGAATGGTGCTCAATACCTTGTGACTCAGATGTTCTTCGATAATCAGAAATATTATGAATTTGTAGACAAAGCACGTGCGGCTGGCATCACAGTTCCAATTATCCCAGGTATTAAACCAGTGGTGCTTCGCAACCAGTTGACTGTACTTCCAAAGGTGTTCCATACAGATATTCCCGAGGAGTTTGCCAACGAACTTGCTAAATGTAAGACTGACGAGGAGGCTAAAGAAGTAGGAGTAGAATGGTGTTTGAATCAGTGTCGTGATCTTCTTGCTCACGGCGTCAACAACCTACATTTCTATACATTAATGGCATCAGATTCTGTTGCCCGCGTCGCAAAAGAGATATTCTAAAGGGGGCTATTTTATGAGAAAACAACTCCAAAATAGAATCCTTATCCTCGACGGTGGATATGGCACAATGATCCAGGCTTGTGGAATCCAGGGCAACAATGATGCTTTGCCAATGGAGAATCCCGACGTTATCGCTAAGATTCACCGTGCTTATCTTGAATCAGGTGCTGATATCGTATCCACTTGTTCATTCGGTGCTCAACGTATCTCGCAGGCTGAATATGGCATGCAGGATAAGATTCGTGAGATGAATATCGCCGCTGCTAAACTTGCCCGTGAGGAGGCTGACAGAATTACAGCCTTGACTCCTGATCGTCCTCGTTTTGTGGCTGGAAGTGTCGGACCAACAGGTAAGATGCTTTCCATGTCGGAGAATGCAGACGATCCAGCTGCTCGTTCCATCACTTTTGATGAACTTGTCAGCGCTTACGAGGAGCAGATGTGCGCATTGATCGAGGGTGGAGTGGACGCTTTTCTCATTGAGACTATCTTTGATACACAAAACTGTAAGGCTGCTTTGTATGCGGCTGAAAAATCAATGCAGAAGATGGGTAGACGTGTGGAACTTATGGTTTCACTTACCATCTCTGATAATAGCGGACGATCATTGTCCGGCCAAACAATTGAAGCCTTCATCGCAAGTGTTTCCCACGCACCATTGTTGAGCATCGGTCTCAACTGTGGACTTGGAGCAGAGGCTTTGCTACCATACCTACGCAGAATCTGCGCTATTGCACCTTGCTACGTCAGTTGCCATCCAAACGCAGGACTTCCAAACGCACTTGGAAAATATGTTGACACTCCGTTTAAGATGCGTAGTGAGTTGGCTCCATTCTTCGACGAAGGACTATTAAATATCATCGGTGGTTGTTGCGGCACAACACCTGAGCATATCGCTGCAATCAACGAAGAGGTACAGAAAGGTCATGCTAAAATACATAAAGTCAACACAATAGATAAGAATAATCTTGTGTTGTCCGGACTCGAACCACTTTCTGTTGCTGAGTTGCCAGAAGGTGATAAATTCTTGAAGATTGGTGAACGATGCAACGTCGCTGGTTCACGAAAATTCTTGAAACTTATTAATGAAAAATGCTATGATGAAGCACTTGAAATCGCCCGCAAACAGGTGGAAGGCGGTGCTAACGTCATAGATATCAATATGGACGACGGTCTTCTCGACGCTAAGGTTGAGATGGCTCATTTCGTGCGTTTGATCGCGTCCGACCCTGAGATTGCCAAACTACCATTGATGCTTGACTCATCTCGTTTTGAGGTGATTGAGGAATCATTGAAATGGGCTCAGGGAAAATGTATTGTAAATTCAATCTCTTTAAAAGAGGGAGAAGAAAAATTCCTTGACCACGCACGCGTCATTCGTCAGTTTGGAGCCGCAGTGATTGTCATGGCATTCGACGAGGAAGGACAGGCAACAACCTACGACAGAAAGATTGAAATCTGTGGAAGAGCCTACCGTCTACTTAGAGAAAACCTTGATTTCCCTCCTGGAGATATCATATTCGATCCAAATGTCTTGACTGTTGCGACGGGAATGTCCGAGCATTTCGATTATGGAAATGATTTCGTTCGTGCTGTCGATTGGATCCACGCTAATTTGCAAGGAGCAAGAATTTCGGGTGGATTGAGCAACTTGTCTTTCGCATTCCGTGGAAACAACTACGTGCGTGAGGCTATGCATACCGTCTTCCTTGACGAAGCTATTCCACGTGGAATGGATATGGCAATTCTTAATCCATCTACGATGATGCCAATCGAAAGTGTGCCAGATGCTTTGCGACTTGCAATTCGTGGAGTGCTTTTCACACGTCGTGATGAAGAGGCAACTGAACTTTTGATTGCTCTTGCTGAGGAAATCAGACTAAGAAAAGAGGCAGAAAAGGCGAATAAGGCTGCAGGTGGAGCACCACAATCAAATAATGGACCAGCAGTTGCCGCAACACAAGCTCCAACAACATGTGATGACCGACTACGCAATGCCTTAAAAACAGGTAATGGGTCTACATTAAAGCCAGACCTTGAAGAGGCAATGGCCAAATATGGTTCAGCCTTGAAGATCATCGAAGGACCGTTGATGGAAGGAATGAACGAAGTGGGCCAGTTATTCGGTGAGGGCAAAATGTTCTTGCCACAGGTGGTGAAGACAGCCCGTACAATGAAGCAGGCAGTGTCGATCTTGAATCCATATATCCAAAAATCAGACGGAGAAGCTCATTCAGCAGGAAAACTTGTTATCGCCACAGTTAAAGGCGACGTTCATGATATTGGCAAAAATATTGTAGGCGTAGTGCTTACATGTAACGGATATAGTGTCACTGATTTAGGAGTGATGGTTCCACCTGATGATATCATTAAAACAGCGATAGAGGAGAAATGTGATGTCGTCTGCTTGAGTGGATTGATTACACCATCGTTGGAAGAGATGTGTACCGTCGCCAAAATGATGCAGGAAGCAGGATTAAGCATTCCGTTAATCGTAGGTGGAGCGACAACATCAGATTTGCATACAGCGTTGAAGATGGCTCCGTTGTATCCTAATGGAGTGGTGATTAGAGCGTCAGATGCGGCACAAAATCCCGTCGTCGTATCAAAACTGCTATCTGATTCAAAAGATGCTTATATCGTTGAGATTAAGGAATATCAGCAGCGTCTACGTGATGAATATGCTAATGGCAAGGAGGAGAAATCACCGGCTGAAGCACATTCAATTCCAGCACCTGAGAAAAAAGAGGTGGAGAAGAGTGTTGAGCCGCCATATTACGGTGAGCAGACACATGATTTGATTCCGCTTTCAGAGGTTCGATCAATCATCGACTGGAGATATTTCTATCGTGTTTGGAGAGTGAAAGAGGGAAGCGACGAGGCAAAATCATTGCGTGAGGATGCTGAAAATTTGATTGACAGACTACAGCAGATGTCAGGCTTCGGAATCAATTCTCTTGAGTCATTCTATCCTGCCTTTGTCGACGCGGATGGTTTGAAAATCAAGAAAGATAACGAGACATTGCAGTTGTGCGACGCGTGGGCACCTATTTGCTGTCATATCAAAGCCGACGGAGATATCTTAGGATTCTTTGCAGCCACAATATCAGAGCCATTCATCAAGCATATTGAAGAATTGAAGAAAGGCGACGACAACTACGAAGCATTGCTTGCCCAGTCACTTGCAGATAGACTTGTGGAGGCTGGCAACCAATATCTTGCAAAGAAACTATCACAGTTTGGCTGGACAGGAATCCGCCCAGCTGTTGGATATCCAATGTGGCCAGAGCAGCAGGACATCTTCAGATTAGCTAAGGTTGTGCCATTCGACAAAGTTGGAATTTCATTGACTGAGAATGGAGCGATGTATCCACAGGCATCTGTAGCGGGAGCGATTTTGAAATAAATGCGGAATTATAAATGCAAAATACTAAATTATTAAAAATCAAATTGATTTGTTATTGTTATGTCGAAATTAACACCGGAGCAGATAGCGAAAATTCGAATGAAAGAAGCTGAAACTCCAGATGCTTTGAAAAGGAACCCTCTCAACAAATATACTGAGGGTTGGTTCCATGTGACTCTCAACGTAAGAGGTGAGGCACCTGTGCTTGGCTATATTGTTGGTGATGCGGATGCTGAAGATGACAGTGAAGATGCACCAAGATGTGAGCTAACAGAGCTGGGGAAGGCAAGATCGTGATCACACCTGTTCCTATCGTGGGCCATCACTGTTTGTGCGAGGATACAATGATGTGGAGGCTGTGACAGAAGAAGAGATTGAGATTAAACGACAGTACATCCGCAATAATCCCCGTAAACGATTGATAACAAGATCTAAGCCTGATAGATTCCGCGTTGTCAGAGATAATCATTCTATAAATTGGACATTAGGTAGAGCCATTTCTGCTTTAATCAACGATCCTTCATTTGCGAAGAATCCATACAAATGCAAAGAATCACAAAAAAACATAAGCCAACGATTGAAGCGAATCACCAACACTGATATCTTAGCTATTGATTATATAGGAAACCGTGAATTGCTTGCATCTCCACGTAAGATAAGCCTTATCTGCCATAGAAAAGATGCAGCACATTTTGAGCAGCAAAAATCAGCAGTGTTGGATGCGGCAAGAGCTGGTGCTGTTGTTGTAAGTGCGTTTATCAACCCCAAAGAAAGGGAGATTATGAAGCAATTAATGATTGAGCAACTACCATTCATAGAGATTATGGACAACGGTTTTAGCGACCGTTATAAACCTGTTGGCAAGGCATTCTATTCAACAGCTGAGAATAGACATGTGCAGCTGAGCTGCTGGGCATATTTGTATCAAGCAATGTCGGAAGAGAATAATAGTATAAGCAGAGAAATGTGTTTGGTAATGAACGAATTGGTTAGATTAATCAGTGGAGTGGAGGATGATTGGTGGAATGTAGATTAAACCAAAAGAGACGGGGGCAAAACCTCCGTCTCCAATATATATTGATTAAAATAGTGCTTATCTTACTATCAATCTCTGACCTACAGACAATCTATCTGAACGTAGATGATTCCACTTCTTTAACTGTGCCACTGAAACTCGATTCCTTTTTGCAATAGCACCTAATGTATCTCCTGGACGTACTCTGTAAGTTCCACCTGATGCAGGACCATAACCATAGCCTTTACCGTAGGCTGGCTCAACCTGTATACGCTGCGGACATAGCTCCTCTTTCTTATAGTTACAGATAGTGTCCTGATGCTCAATAAATCCGTTGACAGCTGAGCTTGGCAAGCAAACTGTGTAATCCTTTGATCCTGGAATGATATCGCGTCGATACTGAGGATTCAAATTTCTTAGCATCTCCACATCCTGTCCTAAGATGGCTGCAATCTGCTGTAGACTCATGCGTTTGTTGGTATGAACGGTGTCGCAGGCAAGAGGAAACTCAATATTCGCAGGACAGATTTTATGCTCCGAATAATAAGTCATTGTATATGTTGCTGCGATAAATGCTGGCACATATCCACGTGTCTCTTTGGGTAGGAAAGGGTAGATTGCCCAATAGTCTCTCTTTCCTCCAGATCGACGGATTGCTTTGTTCACATTTCCTGGTCCACAGTTGTAAGCCGCAATCACAAGCGACCAATCTCCGTAGATGCCATATAGATTCTTCAAATACTTAGCAGCGGCATGTGTGGCTTTGAATGGATCACGTCGCTCATCGACAAGGCTATTTCCATCAAGTCCGTACAT
>DCIP01000155.1 GCA_002317115.1 Candidatus Scybalocola fimicaballi | reverse complement strand
GCTGGGGTAGTTGCCGATGAAAATGTACTTACGGACCGAATCGAAGAGCAGACCATAAGCGGCGTTATAGCTGCGTTCATACACAGTAGAACTCCAGTAGTTGCCGTCAGAACCCACATTGAGGCTAGAAGTACCATCGCGGTAGCCAGCGGCAGGAAGGAAAATCCAGTTGCCGTTCTTTGCTGTAATTTTATATCCATTCACGCTATTGACAGTCGTCCATTTCCAAGAGCATTTGTATATGAGTTCATTCCACTCCTTTATCTTTGGCATACGCCATAAACCTCTCCATTGGGCATTAGCTGCATCATATGAAGTCCATAAATAAGTCTCAGTTTCATAGTTCTCTTTCGGTTCAGTCTCTCCCCATGCGAAATAGTCACCATATTCCTCTGGCTTGGTCGCTCCAATATTACATGTCGCCCATTTCACGCTCAACCCAAGATCCACATAGTCGTGTCCTTCTATATTGCCACTAATTTTAAGTTCATCGGGCTCTTCAACATCATTCTTGTATTCTATATTATTCTTGTCTTCAATAAAGACGTCGGCTATCTTATCATTCAGCGGGCGGCACAGGTACGCCACCACACCAATGACCACAAATCCTAATATTGTCTTAAAATCTAACTTCATAGTAACCTAAGGATATCTTTCGCAAAGATACAAAATTTTATTAAAGGGCTGGCACAAGACCTATGGGCAGGCACAAGACCTGCCCCTACAAACCATCGTGATTTTTTAATCTTTTCTTCAAATCCATATTTATCCAAATAAAATCCGTACTTTTGCAGACGAAATAAATAATTAATTAGCTATATAATTACCAAAAGGAATTTATCATGAAAAGGCTCTGTTTAACAATCATAGTTATACTATCTTCTATAATATCTTCATATGCTTGCTATCCGGAAAATCCACGCATTATATCTAAGGTCAACGGCATTTTATACGCTAATGCAAATGGGAAATGGTGGGTAGCTGGTTTTGAGCAAGACCAAGACAGTGTTGTGCTAAAAAGCAAAGTGACAATCAATGGCCAGTTTGTTGATGTCAAGGAAATAAACATCACAGCATACGGACAATCATGTTACAACACGACCGGTTGCCCCAAAACATTAGTGATTGACAATGGTTTTGAAGTGATCGCAGACTTAAGTCTACCAAGATTAGAAAAATTATATCTTCCCAAAACTATCACTCGCACACACGACATATGTGTGTTGGAAAACGCAAAAATCATATCCGAAAATCTGAGGGAGATAATTGTAGACAAACAAAACAAGAATTTCAAATCAGAGAATGGAGTATTATTCTCAAAAGATGGCAAAAAGCTTTATAAGTATCCATGTAAAAAGGCAGGAACAGAATATACCATTCCACAAACAGTCGAATCGATTTGTTGCTCAGCATTTAGACACAACAATTTAAGCATGCTCTACTTTCCCAAAAAGTATAAAGCTATAAAAGACTATAATCAAATCACACATGAAGATGAGCCAGAAGAAGAATCCCTAGATTTTATGGGATTTGACAAAAACAGCGGAATAAAATTCATCAGGAAATAAACAAATTTATTTGTCTCCACGAAAAACAACATATCTTTTCGTCTAAATCAAATTTATCAAATAAAAAGAGTACTTTTGCAGACGAAATAAATAATTAATTAGATATGCTCAAACAGAAAATATCTGCGTTCATACTTAAAGTGTGTGGATGGAAAATAGAAAAAGAGGTTGACTTGCCAGAGAAATGTGTGTTTTGCATAGCGCCACACACAAGCAACTGGGATTTCTTCGTCGGCTTTTTCGCATATCCTGCTATCGGAGGCACAGGCAAACAATTTATGATCAAAAAAGACTGGTTTGTATTCCCATTCAACCTTTTCTTCAAGGCGGCTGGAGGTATTCCCGTCGACAGAAGCAAAAAGGTTTCAACTGTGGACCAGCTAGTAGAGGCTTGCAATAACACTGACCATTTCCACTTGGGTATAACTCCAGAAGGAACTCGCAGTGCCAATTCCAATTGGAAACGAGGGTTCTACTATATCGCGAAAAATGCCAACATTCCGATTGTTTTGATCTATTTCGACTACGGGAAAAAAGTTGTCGGATTAAAGAAGATATTCCACCCTACAGATGATGCAGATGCAGATATGGCAGAGATCAAGGATTATTACAGAGGTGTAACTGCAAAATACCCTGAAAAATTTGTCATTTAATTTGTAGTGGATTTCTAAAAAAAATATTTTTGTACTATATAACCTCACACTTGTGAGATAGTAATAACTTAATAACTTTAACTAAATGTCAAAAGTTGTCATCATTGGTGTCGGCGGAGTCGGCACAGTTGTTGCTCACAAAGTAGCGCAAAACATTTCAGTGTTTGAGAGTGTGACGCTAGCAAGCCGCACAAAATCAAAGTGCGACGCTTTAGCCCAGACGCTTAAATCGAAGTATGGAGTGCAGTTTGAGACGGATAGCGTCGATGCTGACAATGTAGATGAGATTGTAGCTCTATTCAAGCGTCACAATCCAGAGTTGGTTATCAACGTTGCTCTTCCTTACCAGGATTTGGCTATCATGGATGCCTGCTTGATCTGCGGAGTGAACTATCTCGACACTGCTAACTACGAGCCAAAGGATGAGGCTCATTTCGAGTACAGCTGGCAGTGGGCTTACAAGAAAAGATTTGAAGACGCGGG
>DCIP01000082.1 GCA_002317115.1 Candidatus Scybalocola fimicaballi | reverse complement strand
CTCCTCGGTTATGGTCATACTTGGTTTTGGCATATTCATAGCTACAAATATACCGACAAATAATCCAAATACGACTATCCACAAAAAATACTTAAATTCTTTTTCCATGTTTACGTATTTATTCTTCAACTTGACCAGTGCCATCGCATTCAGAGCATTCGACTCTTCTTTCGCCCTCACCGTCACATTCAGTACACTCTACAGTTCCAGTGCCATCACAATTAGAACAGTCTTCATAGCCATTTCCCATGCAATAATTACATCTATCAACACCAGAGCCATTGCACATAATACAATCTTTATACCCTTTCCCCCAACACATATAGCATTGGTCTCCATTAAAGTCATATCCATTTCCAGAGCATGAAAGACAATTTTCTCGACCTGTGCCAAAGCAAGAGATACATTCTTTTCCACCTCTTCCATAGCACCAAGAACATTCTTCGTGACCAGTTCCATCGCAATCATCGCAATATACCTGTCCATCTCCATCGCATTCGTCACATGTTTGCATAACATAGCCTTCACCGTCACATTCAGTACATTCAACCATAGTTGAACCAATGCTTAGGATACCATGTTTCTTAGATCCTGGGCAACATACGCAGAAAAGTATAATTGCAATCACACATATTGCACCTACAATATAATATTTTTGACGATGATTATTTTTAACGAGAAGGTTTTCTGGAACTTTCTCGCCGCAATGAGTACAGTATAAAGAATCTGGCTCAATCGGGTTACCGCATTTAGTGCAAAATGTTTTCATTGCTAATCATTAAGTTGTTGTACTTACTCGGGAAAAATAAATTCTAAAACGTATGATGTGTACGAAAGAGCATAATAACAATCTTCAAAAACTTTTGATAGAATCATGATGTTTGGAGAATCATTGTCTTCAACAAAAGGTGTTGACTTTTCAACGACTTGACCTCGTCCGTTTATTTTGTATGCATAACGGTACGATGCAACTTCTGCCTGCAGAATATCTCCCAATTGATTTAACATGGATGGAAAGATATTGTTAAACAAGTCTTTGTCTTCTGTGGAGCAAGAACTTTCTTGGGAAATTTTGCTCATTACATCTAAGACATAGCGAATTAAGTCCTTTAAAGAGTGGGAATGTACTATATCTTTGAAATCTAATTCAATGTATTTATATTGACAGGCGAATTCCAATACAGACTTTATTGTCAATTCCATACAATGAGATACTATGTGTAGTAACGGAGTCTGAATGCACTCCATTCGTTCATCGTAGTTCTTAAATAGAAATGTTGCCAAAGTATAATACTCTCTGGCAATTTCTTCATTGGAATTTACTCGATTCACCAAGGTCTGATTACGCCATTGCTCATATTTTGCAGTCATCGTGATTCTTTTTTAAAGGTCGTTATTTATTGCTTACGAGTAAATCTTTGACGTCAACATCAAGAGCATCGGCAATCGCATTCAGAGTAATAAGGTCAGGTTGCACCCTTTGGTTAATATACTTCGATACAGTTGTGTTGCTTTTGCCTATCTGTTCCCCTAACCAAATACCAGTTTTGTCTTTTTCAGCCAAAACTACTTTTATACGATTATATTTCTTATCATCCATGCTTCAAATGTTTTAATTTGTGTGCAAAGGTATAAAATTTTATTCAAATTTGTGCGAAACTTGCTTGAAAAGACTATGGTTTCACATCATTTTAATAAAAATGATGCCTTTGAGTGGCATAAAATCATCCTTTTTCGATCATTAGTGCATATAAAATAACGAAAAAACACAATCCCGAAATGGAACTGTGGCAGGAATGATGAGAGGGATAAGTATATACCAAGGCGCCCACATTTGAATGAGTACCAAGAGCCAGATTACTTGTCTGGGGTGAAGGTTGACTTACCACCAAAGAAACCCTTGACAAGAGCACGAAGAGCGATGAAGAAAAGAACGGTCAAAAGCAAATCTTCCATAGTGAGTTTTGTATTAAGTTGGACTTCAAATCTTATATGCAAAGATAGTGATTTTCTACGAATTAAGCAAATATAATGCGTTAATAATCTGCAAATTACAAAGGCAAAACAGATGTTTTTGCTAGGCTTTATCCTTACTAAAAACGATACATCCAAACCACCGTCGCAAAATGCGACATTGGATAAAACCACTGCCTCAAGATGGGGTACTGGTTTGGAAACCTCATTGTTATTTCACCAATCTGGTTTTTGAAACCACATTAGTGTTTCCCGAATCTGGTTAAAACCACAGGGGTGAAACACCACCCTGGTTTTATTGCAAAGGGTATATCAAATCGCTATCCCCTCAAATCTCTCTTTATGAGTCTGTGTTTCACGGATTCATGCTAAGGTGACATTTCACCACCCAAGCATCAAGCACAGAACTCTTTCTTGACTCGTTGAACCGTACTGATGCCTTTTCCTGTCAGTTTTGCAACATCACGAATGGCATAGCCCTTGTTCAGGAGGTTGATTACCTCTCTATACTCTTCCCTCTTTTTATCCTTGGACTTTATCGTGCCAGCTGGTCTGCCGAGTTTACCTCCACTGGCAACATACTGCTTCCTTCCCGAATTCATTCGGAATGAGATGTTATCACGTTCCAACTGAGCACAGGTAGAAAGGGTTGCGAGCATGATTGGGGCAAAGATGGATGGTTTGCCATCATCGCCCAAGAGCACCATTTGCTCTTTCTGCAAATATAGATTGATGCCGGAGTCGACAAGTTCCTTCACAGTCTCAAGTACCTCAAAGGTACTCCTGCCTAATCTTGATAATTCGCTGACAAGGAGGATGACACCAAGCTGCGTACCGGAATCTGATACGCAGTTCTGTGCTTCCATCTTGCATCGTTCGATAGCCTCACGGAGAACAGGACGTTCACCGTTCTTTTTGGCACCACTGATATGCTCGGTATAAACACCCAGCACCTCATATTCCTTGTACAGAGCATAGTCCATCAAGTCCTTGACCTGACGATCTGTGCTCTGCCTGTCACCGACACTGCTGACACGACCATATATTACTGCTACTGTTTGCATCTTTTCTTGTGTTCAAAATATGCTTGTGTTCAAAAAAGTCATTGTTGACATGTCTGAACACAGGTTTTCGCTAATCATTATTGTCAAAGACTAAATTGGA
>DCIP01000032.1 GCA_002317115.1 Candidatus Scybalocola fimicaballi | reverse complement strand
CGAGTAATTGCAACCTTTTTTGTTTATGTCCTTAATTGTAATCTCTATTGATTTGAGTTTTATTATCTATGATAATTATAAAAACTTCTTAGAATTTCGAAAAAATCAATGATATTCGATTGTTTTTTTTTCAAAAAAAATCGTTTTTCTCTTTTTTTTATATATTTGCTTTTGTATTTTGTATGAAATATAAATTTAGAATAGTCTTCGAAATCTAATAGGGTTATTATACTATGAAAACACATCGTTTTTTAGCCTTTGGGCTATTTATGATTGGGTTGTTGTTGGGTAGTTCCAATGTTTATGCTCAATTTCCTGGAGGCGGTGGTGGAGGAGCCACAAATTTGCCTTTGATAGCATCGACGGACTTCACCGTAATTGGTGGAGAAGATGATTATTACCATTCTTTCGATATGCAGAATGATTTTGGTGGATTTGTTTTGCCTACTTTTGATGCAAACTTCTCATTGCCAGATTCTACAGGATCGACTGCTAAGTATTCAACAGTTCTTGACAATCAATGTTATGCGTTGACTCCCAATCCTGTTAGATTGGATTCCCTAAGATTCGCAGACAATGAAGATTCTGGAGAATGGGGGGTTGTCATATCAAATGGAGGTAAACCTGCACCTAAATCTTCCGTGTTTTCAATGAATGTCATGGGATTGAAAAATAATGGTAATTATAGAGTTGTGGTAGAGGTTTGTAACCCACATTCTACTTCATACTTGAACACATCTGGTGCAAATAAAAAACCGCATTTGACTTCTGGTTATAGCCCTGCATTAAAAATTGGTGTAAATAATAGTCAGTTTGGAGGTAAGGATGCAAGACCAGGTATGGCTGCTGGCTCATGTACGGAGATTGAAATTACTAATCCAGCCAATGCCACTTCTGATTTTGGCCCTGTTGCAGATAACAAATTGACAATCAATTTCTACATCCAGCAGATGAACGCTGGAGAAGCTATTATGATTAAGAGTATTAAGGTATACGGAGAATTGGATCCTAAAATTTCAGGCCCAGATGAAGTATGTGCCGGAGGTGAGTCGGGAATCCTTTCTTTGGCTGCCACATATCAAGGCTGTAAGTATCAGTGGTATTGTGATGGAAAACCTATTTCTGGTGCAACTAAACAATCTTATGCTCATACAAGTGGAAAGATCACGAATGATGAGACTCACGAGTATTATATTGAGGTTACTACTCCTGACGGAAAGAAGGTTAAGTCTAATGTTCATAAATTGACTGACGCAATCTGTTGTACAAGCGACGACGGTGAGCCTATGTCTCAGAAATTGATTTGGCAGGACGACTTTGGTACATTTACTGGTAAGGGTGAGTATTGGGTTTGGAATTACTCTGATATTAATAATCCTACAAAAGATAAGAAGAAAGCTGCTAACGGATGGTCTTATGGTTTGTCTGCAGCTGAGGAAAAATTACTTGCGGCATCTTACCCTGCAAATGGAGTTCCTTTTGGTGAAGGTACTTATTCAATTGCGGCAAACGTGACTTGTTCATACGATGGTGCTAAAGAGGGTACTATGTGGGAGTGGCAGGCTCAAACATTTAACGGAAAGCAGCCTAAGGCAAACGGATATACTTTTGCTCCTGACCATACTTATGGAGGTTCTGCTTATGGTGCTATGTTATTCCTGAACTGTGGTAACGAACCTGATGCTACTATCTATGAGAGAACCATCGAAGGACTATGTAATAAAGAGGTAACAGTTAAGTGTTATTTGAATAACTGGTCTGCATCTGCAAATCCAACGGAGGTTTACATTAAGATTACAGATTTGAATTCAGGTGAAATCGTAACGTCATCTCCAGTTAAACGTTATTCAACTACTAGTGGTATTGATTGGATTGAAGTTAAGAAGAAAATCACTTTGACTGGAACTTCTCCAAGTATGAAGTTTGAAATTATATCTAAGGTAGGAGGTGCTTCTTATAATGAACAAGGAAACGACCTTCTTCTTGATGATATTCAGATTTGGACTTGTACACCTCCAAGTGTTCAGTTGTATTTTGACGAAGTATTTAAGGAGGACACTACTTCATGCGTTGGAGACGATGTAGACTTGTTTGTGAATGTGACAACAATGATCAAAAACTACTATAAGAATGATCAGCGTTACATTTTCCAATATAATACAGTTGACCCTGAAGATAATTCAGCTTGGAAACCTGTTCTTGGAAGTAGCATTAGTTCTGAACCTATATTGAAAGACATGTCGAAGGTCTTTGATGGATTAGAGCCTGATGATAAAATATATTTCCGTGTAGTTCTTGGATCAAAAGAGACATTGGATGGATTCGGATTAAATTATGCATATAATCCAAGCGAGGCTTGTGCAAACTATACTGTGTCTGAACCTATAGTTGCGACTGTGAAGTGTGACGCTTGTACAGAGCCTCTAGGAAAAATTAAGATTGTTGCAGATAAGGATTCAAAAGAAAAGAAGAACAAGAAGGATGTGATTCATTTGTGTTTGGGTGAAAGTGTAACTCTTTCTCAGGCTAAGGACATCACTCCCGCTCAGGATGCGTGGGCTTCTTCTGATTTTGAAGGATTTGCAATCAAATGGTTTGAAGCTGAGAACCCAGGTGACATGATTGGAGCTAAAAGCATTTTGAATGATGTTATCGCTGATAAGGTTATCAGTTATGACGACGAATCGTTAGGCGGAACAGAAATGTCTGTTGTGTTAAACGCAGTTGATGCGTTGTATCTTGATGGTCAGTGTAAAACAGCGGATACAATCTATATCAAGTTTGATAAGGTTCCCGCTGCTAAGATCCGCAAGGACAAGGCAGAGTTCTGCGAAGGCGAAGGCAAGGGCGAAGTCGTGTTGGACCTAACAGAAGAGGGCGACTACTCGGTGCTATGGTGGCACGGGTCAGACACATTGACGGGCACACCGCTAAGCCCCGACCT
>DCIP01000189.1:1079-4069 GCA_002317115.1 Candidatus Scybalocola fimicaballi | reverse complement strand
CCATGAAAATGGTTGCGACGCAATTCCAAATAACTACCGCTCAATGTGTTAACCTCTTCAAGAGGCTTAACATAATTACGTTGAGCCATAGAAATTCCTGCAAATGAGGACAATAATATAGATAAAATTGTTTTGTTCAAATACATAAGTTCATTGTGTTATCATCAAAATCTCACGGACCCCCTTAGTCCCCCTTAAAGGGGGATGTCCTGTTCAACATCTATGGATGATATCCAAGAATTTTCTATTTTAGGGAAATTTTGAATGTCATCTCCTCCCTTTAAGGGAGGTTGGGAGGGTCTAAATTAAAAAGAGTGCACTTCTCAAGTAGAAATGCACTCATAATTCTTAGAACAAAGGATTGATTAACCCTGAGCCTCTTCAGAATTCTCAGCAGCAGCCTCTGCGTTTGCAGCAGCCTCAGCCTCCTGCTTTGCAGCAAGTGCCTCTGCCTTCTTCTTAGCTACAGCCTCAGCCTTTGCCTTGTTTACAGCCTGCTCAGCATTCAAACGATCCTTAGCGTTAGCTACCTTAGCAGCTGCCATCTCGTTCTTTACAGCCTCAATCTTAGCGTTCTTAGCGTTCATCCACTCGTTGAACTTCTGATCAGCTACAGCCTCAGAGAATGCTCCCTTCTTAACACCACCTAGCAAGTGCTTCTTCATGTAAACACCCTTATCGCTCAAGATGTTTCTTGCAGTGTCAGTTGGCTCAGCTCCGTTAAGAACCCACTTCAAAGCCTGCTCAAAATTCAAATCAATAGTAGCAGGATTAGTGTTAGGATTGTATGTTCCCAACTTCTCAATAAACTTACCATCGCGTGGTGCTCTGCTATCAGCTACGACAATGTGGTAAAACGCGTACCCCTTACGTCCGTGTCTCTGCAATCTAATTTTAGTTGCCATTTTTTGATGATTTAAAATTTTTAACTGTGCAAAAGTAATACTTTTTTTCAACAATTCAAGTGTCGGCACAAAAAAAGCGACGAAATTTGCATTCCGTCGCCTTATAAAGTGTTGAATTTACTTCATTTTTGCAATGTTTGCCTTCAAAGCGGCGATCTTGCTCTCTGCATCTGCCTGCTTCTTACGCTCGTTTGCCACAACCTCCGGTTTTGCGTTTGCCACAAACTTCTCATTGCTCAACTTCTTGTTGACGCTAACCAAGAATCCTTCAAGATACTTGATCTCCTCTTCCATCTTCTTGATCTCCTCCTCAACATTGACGTTGCCTGCCAACGGAATTGTGATCTCAACAGTTCCAACCATGAATGTCTGCGCAGCTCCGTCAACGCCAGCGGCTGGAGTCTCTGAGATTGACTCGATGTTTGCCAACTTCTCGATGATTGAGTTGTTCTTGTCGCTGAACTCCTCTCCCTTATAATATAGAGCGAATGCCTCACGTGGGCTGATTCCCTTCTCTGCACGGATGTTGCGGACTCCGGCGATAATCTCCTTTGTCTGCTCCATTCTCTTCAAGTTCTTCTCGCAGTAATCCTCTGCCTTTGGAAGCTGGCTTACCATGATGCTATCCTTAGCGTCGCGAGTCTTAAGGGCCTGGTAAAGCTCCTCTGTGATGAATGGCATGAATGGGTGAAGAAGTTTAAGCAATGTCTCGAAGTAAGACAATGTTGCGTCAAGTGTAGCCTTGTCGATTGGCTGCTGGTATGCTGGCTTAACCATCTCAAGATACCAAGATGAGAACTCGTCCCAGAATAGCTTGTAGACTGTCATCAAGGCGTCTGAGATACGGTACTTCTCGAAGTGATCGTTAACCTCAGCGATTGTCTGGTTCAATTTGTGGCCGAACCACTTGATTGCCATCTTAGCACTCTCTGGCTGAGCGATTGTAGCGTCGACGCTCCAACCCTGAACAAGACGGAAGGCATTCCAGATCTTGTTGTTGAAGTTACGACCCTGCTCGCAAAGAGCCTCGTCGAACAAAATATCATTACCTGCTGGTGCAGATAGCATCATACCCATACGCACGCCGTCGGCACCAAACTTCTCGATCAAACCAAGTGGATCAGGTGAGTTACCAAGAGACTTAGACATCTTACGTCCAATCTTATCACGAACGATACCTGTGAAGTATACATTCTTGAATGGCATCTTACCCTCGTACTCATAACCTGCCATGATCATACGCGCTACCCAGAAGAAGATGATATCCGGACCAGTAACAAGGTCTGAAGTTGGATAGTAGTACTTGATCTCCTCGTTGCCAGGGTTGTTGATTCCGTCGAACAAAGAGATAGGCCACAACCAAGATGAGAACCAAGTGTCAAGAGCATCCTCGTCGCGAACAAGCTGATCTGCAGTGATATTCTCATAACCTGCGATCTTCTTTGCCTTTGCCAAAGCATCCTCAACTGTTAGAGCGACGACGAATTTCTCCTCTGCACCCTCAGCTGTAGGCAAGAAATATGCTGGAATTCTATGTCCCCACCACAACTGACGAGAGATACACCAATCCTGGATGTTCTCCAACCAGTTCTTATATGTCGACACATATTTAGATGGATAGAATTTCAACTCACCGTTTACAACTGGTGGAAGAGCGATGTCAGCGAAGTGCTGCATTGAAAGGAACCACTGCTTGCAAAGACGTGGTTCAACCGCAGTGTCCTGGTTACGCTCTGAATAACCAACCTTATTGTCGTAATCCTCAACCTTATCAAGCAAACCAGCATTGCCTAGGTCGACGGCGATCTGCTTACGAACGACGAATCTATCCTGTCCGACATACATTCCTGCAGCCTCAGAGATAGTACCGTCTGGGTTGAAAATATCAATTGTCTCAAGATTATGAGTCTTTCCTAGTGCGTAGTCGTTTACGTCGTGAGCTGGAGTAACCTTCAAACATCCTGTACCGAACTCAACGTCTACATAACGGTCCTCGATTACAGGAATTACTCTGCCTACCAATGGAACGATCACCTTGTGGCCCTTCAACCACTGATTCTTTGGATCCTTTGGATTGATACACAT
>DCIP01000189.1:0-969 GCA_002317115.1 Candidatus Scybalocola fimicaballi | reverse complement strand
CACCTTCCTCACCAGTAGGCTTAACAGTTGCGCTATCCTGCACGTAATATTTTAGATAGTATAGTTTGCTCTTCTCCTCACGGTAGATCACCTCCTCAGTAGAAAGCACTGTCTGAGCCTTAGGATCCCAGTTTACCATGCGAAGACCACGGTAGATCAAGCCCTTGTCGTAAAGGTCAACGAAAACCTTAAGCACCGACTCCGAGCGCTTCTCATCCATAGTGAAAGCAGTACGGTTCCAGTCGCAAGAAGCACCAAGTTTCTTCAACTGCTCAAGGATGATACCACCGTGCTTTCTTGTCCAGTCCCAAGCGTGACCAAGGAACTGCTCACGAGTAAGATCCTTCTTCTTGATACCCTCGCTAGCAAGTTTGTTAACAACCTTAGCCTCAGTAGCGATAGAAGCGTGGTCAGTACCAGGCACCCAAAGAGCGTTCTTGCCCATCATTCTCGCGCGGCGCACAAGAATATCCTGGATAGTATTGTTAAGCATGTGGCCCATGTGGAGCACACCAGTCACATTAGGTGGAGGGATAACGATAGTGTATGGTTCTCTTCCATCTGGCTTACTGCTGAAGAAGCCATTCTCCATCCAATACTGATACCAT
Organism: Candidatus Scybalocola fimicaballi; assembly: GCA_002317115.1. Taxonomy (GTDB): domain Bacteria; phylum Bacteroidota; class Bacteroidia; order Bacteroidales; family Paludibacteraceae; genus UBA1723. The sequence continues at coordinate 361 of DCIP01000189.1, read as the reverse complement.
TTCTGTTCTACGTCAGCTGGATTATATTTGCTTGCTAATTCCATATTGCAATATTATTCTAAAATACGGGTGCAAAATTAAAAAAAGTGATTGAGAAAACAAAATCAATTCACAATTCGTAGTCCATATTAACGCAATCCGACACCTGCTGTGCAGGAATCGACCACGGCATACAATGTGTCAACCGGGGTCATAAAATGGTGTTGATTTGGTTAATAATTAAAAAACTCAACAGAAGATGAGTTTAGATACGATAATTATAGAATATCCGTCTGAGGAATCAAATCAATAAAATCATCGGTGAATTCAAATGCAAGTCCGTCCTCTGCCGTTGGGAATTCACACAGCCATGCAATTCGGC
>DCIP01000076.1:5542-9014 GCA_002317115.1 Candidatus Scybalocola fimicaballi | reverse complement strand
ATTCTCGTCGGGCAAAAGACGTCTGGAGACAACGGCAACGTACAGTTTGTTGTGCCGGAGGGAGAATACACATACATTGCATCTGATGGTGAACATGACATCGTTGTCAAGGACGAAAACATCAACACGACGGTAACATCAACCTCACAACTAATCACATACACCACATCTTTCAGATTTGTCATGAATGGCAAACCTATTGCAGTATACGCGAAAAACATTTATGTAAGTCAAAATCAGAACGGAAACTACAATGATTTCGGCATAGTGCTTGCCCACAGCAACAACCAAGCAAACGGGTACGTTGAATATGCTGTTACTGACGGAAAAATATCGTGTCCGATTGGAGAATACCAATATAGAGTCAACACTAAAGAATACGGGACAATCACCAATACATTTTCCATAAATCAACTGACTTCGGTCGCAAACAACATCGTGGACATAGAGATTCCCGACGATACACGACCTGTTTTTCCTGGTGGAATAATAACCCCAGACTCGAGCAAACCGACATATAAACTAAAAGTCTTAGTCAGAGATTGCCAATTAGACAAGCCAATAGAAAACATTCCATGCAAGTACCTGATACCAAACGAAGGACAAAGTTTTTATAAGACTACAAATAAAAACGGATATGCCGAATTCTCTGTCAACGAGGGAGATTACAGTGTCTATGTGCCATTTGTATATAAAGAAGTGACTGTCACTAAAGACACAACTGTCGAATATTGTGTAAACATCGATATTCCTTATAGATTTCAAAAAACATATTTCCAATTTTTCTACAACGGAAAAGAAGTGTTTCCTCAAACAATCAAAGAGATCAACATTCAATCCGTAGAGTTTGGTGTAAAATGGGATTATGAGATATTGAAACCGACAAAAGAGTCAACTTCAGGATTAAATAAATTCGTCGACCCTGCAATAACCGTAGATGGAGAATATACATATTCGTTCGAAATGGACGAATACAACACCACTTTTTTTTCAGGAGATTTCAAAACCGACGCCACTAAAGCCATCGACACAGTAAAGATTGAGTTTGAGACCAAGATCAACGTCAAGGTCAATATTCTTAATGCCGACTCAACACCTGCGTCAGGAATATATGGCGTGACTTTCTATAACAAATCACAAAAAAAATATCGTACAGATAAGAACGGGCATTTTGAATCAATAATTTCTACAGGAGAGTACACTGTCTCCGCCTTGAATCAAGATAAGATAGTCACTTTGACTTGTGACACGGCCATAAATTTCTTCCTGTCAAAAGAAGAGACACGTAAAGTCTACTTTAAATTCTTGCACGACTCCAAAGAGGTCTATCCAAACATAACTACTCTGAACTTCTATCCCAACAATTCTGACCAACAGATTGCATTCCTTTCGTCGACACTATACAACAACTATCAAAATTTAGGAAGAACCTACGTGTTCGACAACCCGATAGAGTTGCCAACAGGCGAATATGTAGCGAACTACGACTTAGTAGACTTCAACTATGAAGGTCAGATGTTCCGCAGATTTACGTTGAACAAATCTCAAAACGACACTACCATATACATCGTCATACCAGCAAAAAGAACTGTGGAGATTCAGATCAAAGATGCCAACGGAGCCAATGTCCAAGGTGTGTTTGCCAATATTTACAAATACGTCGATGGTGAGTTTTTGGATACCGATTTGAATTACGACGGGAAATCACATTCTCAATTAATGTCTGACGCCACAGGAATTGTACTCGACCAGCTGACTCCCGGACTATACCAGATTCAGATTCTTGACATTGTAAGAGACTTTGAAGTGACAGACTATAACCTCAAATTCCCTATCATCTCCGACACAAAAATGTACAATGTGAAATTCACCGTCCTTTATAAGGATGATGAAACTCCGTTGCAAGACTTGAAATTAAACATAAAGAAAGGCCGAGATTACTATAGTAGCGGATTCACAGACTATGAAGGATCTATCAGTTTTCAAAGTGAGGCAGGAACCTATACCTACACTCTTGATTATGGCGACGGAATTTCAGATATTTACCGCGTCTCAAAAGATGAAGAGTTTATCATCTATATCGACCGCCCTACTCTTGTGGATTCTATTATCATCACTGGAGGAGAAACTTGTCTGGCAGCAGGGCAATCGACTAAATTTACCGCACTTATCACACCAAGTGACGCAACCTATAAAAACGTAAGATGGACAGTCGACAATGATATTCTCGCAAAAATTTCGAGCGACGGCACTCTGACTGCTAACAACCTTGGACTAAGCGGAGGCGTCACAATCACCGCCACCACCAATGACCGTAGTAATAGATATACAAGCATCACAGTCAACATCAGCGAGAATGAATGCGTAAAAGACTATAAGTTGACATTCGGCGACGGTTCAACCGAGATGTGGATTGAAGATTTCACATTCGACTTAGTTGTCACTCCACTAATTGACAAACCTATGTACTATGTTTACCAAACAAGTCAAGATGGAGCAAACTGGCATTTAGCGACAGAGATCACTAAAGCAACTGAAGTAACTATCGATTCCGACAATTACGCCGACAATGGCACTCACCTATTCCGTGTTGTTGCGGCAGAAGACTCATTAACGTTAGTGCAGATTCTCAACGGAAGCAAATTGCCAGATCGTGATAATATGACCAACATTATCTATCTATATAATCTTGAAGGCGGGCATAATATCAAAGACAAGACATTAGTGCCAACAGTCTTCACTCCACATGAAAAGAATGGAGCCAACGACGATTTCATGCCAGGCTATGAAGTCGTAATATACAATAGATTCGGAGATGTGATCTGCAAATCAGACAACGGTTGGGACGGGAAATACAAAGGTGAGACTGCCGACGCAGGAGTTTACATCTACGTCCTGACGATGAGAGACGGGACAGAAAAGAAAGGAACTATACAATTATATAGGAGATAGCGTTGTGTTTTTCCTAATAATCCTTAAAATAGTGGTTAAAAAGCAGTTTTTGGCAGAAAACTCCTAATTAATTACAATTAATATCTCTATTTTTGCAGACGTTAGTTAGAATCGGAGCATTTTTGCCCTTATTAATGTGAATAAAAAAATACAATAACTATATGAAATCACTATTGATGAAATTGGGAGTGGTTTGGATAATGCTTTCAAGCTTTTTCCCTTCTGTATTCTCACAAGGAGTACTGGTAATTGAGATTTCCGACACACTAAATATACCGTTGTCGGACTATTACGTTCGAATCAAAGATTCTAAAGGAATAACCCAAACGTACAGGACAAATTCAGAAGGACGTGTTCAAGACGACAATTTCCCCGTTGGAGACTACACATACAGTTTCTCTTACGGAGACTACAACACAGGTAGTTTCACTGTGAAATCAGGAGAGCCAACTTGGGTTGACCTTGACTTCCGTCGCGTCGTAATTAATTTCAAAGACGAGAAAGGCAATCCCACAAGCGG
>DCIP01000076.1:0-5348 GCA_002317115.1 Candidatus Scybalocola fimicaballi | reverse complement strand
ACTTCATTCCGATTCATCAAGGGAGGACAGGTTATCAGCGTATATGCCAAGGATGTAAATGTCAAGCAGTCGCAGAACGGAACATTCAGAGATTACGGTATCGTGCTTGCACACGGGACAACACAATCCAACGGATACGTAGAATATCAGCAAACTGACGGTAGAATCTCTTGTCCTGTTGGAGAATACAAATATTCAGTTTACACAAGAGACTACGGTACACTTGAAGGCATTTACTATGTGACTCAAAACAGTTCAGAGAAGAACAACGTCGTCGACATTATTATTCCAGAGAAGAAAGATGATCCAGCAGACGACCCTAGTCCTATCATCACACCAAACGTCAAGGACACAACGTACATTCTAAAGTACCACGTGGTAAACTGCGACACAAAACTACCAGTTTACAATCTTGCAAGTAGATATGCCATTCCAGGAACAGGACTCAGTTCATTTACAACAACTGACTTATTTGGTTACGCAACATTCAGCGTAAACAAAGGCACATACGATTGTATCATTCCTCAAAAGACAAGAAAAAATGTTTACGTTGACAAAGACACTACTATTGAGTTTTGTATAGACAGACGACCCGCTCCTGACGGAAAACCCGCATCTGACGAAAAATATGTATATTTCCAATTCTTCTACAAAGGAGAGGAGGTATTTCCTCAGACAATTCAAAAAATCAGTGTTGAAAAAGTCGAGAACGGAAAATATCTTCCTTACGTGACACTAAAACCTACAGAGGATTCTCTTACCGGGACAAAGAAGTATAGTGATCCGATGACTCTAATGGATGGAAAATACTATTACTCTTTCTATATTGAGGAATACAACACAACTTACCGTTCAGGATCTTTCACAACCGACACTCTTGAAACAACCGACACTTTGAAGATTGTCTTTGAAGAGAAAGTCAACGTTGACATCTATGTGTTGCACCACGACTCAACTCCAGCAAACAGTTCATATAGTGTAACTTACACAGACAACTATAAGACAACACGTCGCACAGATGAAAATGGACATATTCAGGTCACTTTGACTCCAAAGGATTACATTTTCGGAGCTATCGACCAGACAATGAATGTAACGGTGAAGAATGACACAAGCTTGTACTTCTATCTTCCAGAGCCAGATCAGATGCGCAACGTCTACTTCAAGTTCTTGCACGACGGACAGATTGTCTATCCAAACGTGACTACTCTCAACTTCTATCGTGATAATTCGACTCAGCAGTTTGCATTCCTTTCGTCTACTTTGAAATATGACTTCGAGGGAATGGAGAGAGCATACGTATTCGACAAGCCAATCGAGTTGCCAGTCGACACATTCACTGCGAACTACTATATCGACGACTACGAGTTCGACGGACAGATGTACCACAAGTTCTACTTGAACGCATCACCAAACGACACAACTATTTATATTGTTGTGCCTGTGAAGAGAGTCGTAGACATCCAGATCCAGGACTCTAAGGGATCAAACGTACAGGGTGTGTTTGCAAAGATTTACAAATATGAGGAGGACGGAACATTAAGCTCTTACTTGGACTACGACGGTAATTCTCACTCAAAACTAATGTCAGACGCTGTAGGAACCGTGCGCGACCACTTGGTTCCAGGACGTTACCAGATTCAGATCTTGGATATTGTAAGAGACTTTGATGTCACTGAATACGACGTAAGATTCACAATCGTTTCTGACGCAGACAGGTATAACGTGAAGTTCACTGTGCTTTACAGCGACGATCATACTCCAGTGCCTAATTTGAAATTCGACGTCAAGAAAGCAAACCAACACCACAACAGTGGCATCACAAATGCAGATGGAGAGGTCAAGTACCAGAGTGAGCCAGGCGACTACACTTACACACTTTATTATGGTGAAGGAATCAGCGGCAACTATAAGATCACAAATAAAGACGAGGAGTTTGTAATCTACATTGATCGTCCGGTACTTGTAAAGACAATCGCCATATACGGAGGTGAGAATTGTTTGACAGCAGGACAGTCAACAAAATTCTCCGCGCTTATCACACCAAGCAATGCGACTCAGAAAAATGTGGAATGGTCAATCGACAATAATGTCATTGCAAAGATTTCGAGCGACGGTACTTTGACAGCCAACACAATCGGACTAACAGGCCAAGTCAAAGTGACAGCCAAGTCAAAGGATGACAGCGGAGTGTTCGGAACAATCACAGTCAACATCGAGGAAGAGCAGTGTATCAGATATTACACATTGGCATTTGGTGACGGATCTACAGAGATGGTACTTGACGACTACGTGTTCGACTTGGTCGTAACTCCATCGCAGAACAAATACCAGTACTACGCATACCAGACAAGTGTGGATGGTATCAACTGGACAACAGCGGCAGATTTTACACCTGAGACAACAGTCACTGTAGACGCTGTGCCATACATGCACGACGGCACATACCTATTCCGTGCGGTAGCAGCCAACGATGCTTTTGAATTGTTGCAGTATCTTGACGGCATTGTCGAGATTCCAGCCGACAACATCACTAACATTGTAATTCTACACTTCAACAATGGAGACAATCCTGTCACAGACAAGATCGAGATTCCTACCGTCTTCACTCCTCACGAGGTGAACGGTGCGAACGACGATTTCATGCCAGGCTACACAGTTGTCATCTACAACCGTTTCGGAGACGTCATCTGCAAGTCGGACAACGGATGGAACGGAAAGTACAAGGGTGAGACTGCCGACGCAGGAGTCTACATCTACGTCTTGACAATGAAGGACGGATCAGAAAAGAGAGGAACTATCCAATTGTATAGAAAATAAGAATAAGGAAAAACGGTAATGAAAAAAACGATATCAGCCATTCTGCTTTCCGCACCATGTTTCATGGCAAGTGCATTGGAGAGTTTGGAATGTAATTTTATAGACAAATTCGTGAATGTGGACGGGTACCATGCCGTCTCACGCATCAACGACACAACAATTGTCATCAAGCGTTCCGACAGTCTGTACATCGCAAAGACAGACAATCTTGGCAAAGTGTATGACTACACTTACGATAAGAATTTGACTTCTCTAAAGGCAGAAGGACAAATCGCATTCGACGGAAAAGAGTCGTACTACTACACAAACGGAGGAAAGATGTATGTGGCCAAGATCAAAAACGGAAAGATTCTGTCGACTGCTCCAGCAGAAATCCCAGGCACTATCATGAAGCGTGAGAAATACAATCACTCCGCTCTTGTGTATGCGAGCTGGCACTACAAACCAGAAGACACAATCCGTGTAAGCAATCCAACAATCTCAAAGAATGGCAAGCAGATTTTCTTCTCCGCCAACATGAAGGATTCAAAAGGCAGAGACATCTACTCAGCTAACATCAACAGCAACGGATCATTCACTCAGCCAAGAAAGCTTGGCAAGAGTGTAAACTCAGATGGAGACGAGGATTTCCCATACATTCGTAAAGATGGACAGATCACTTTCTGCTCCAACAGAAAGAACACATCTGCACCAACCGACAACGGAAAATTCAACGTCTATATATCAAAGACAAACACAACTCAGGCTCCTGAGTTGATGCAGGATTTCGTAATAAGAAATACACCTGAGATCGTAAAGGCTGAGGTCGATACTACCCCAGCCCCAATTGCCGACACTTTGGAGGCAGTCACTCCTGTCGCTCCCGTAGTTTCTGTAGTTCCTGACACATTGGTAGCGATCAACGAGCCAGTGAAGAAGGTTGAGCCGGAGAAACCAATTGTAAAGGAAGAAGACGACTATGCGGATGAGCCAAACGAGAACGGAAGAATCCTTCAGGCTCTTGCCTATGATTCCGACTCTACTGGTTATCCTGTATCCGCAAAACAATTGTCAGAGATTTTCCAGGACGACCAAGAGGCTATGGTTATGGCGTCTAAACACGTAGTCGCTGGAGTTGACAAACGAATCTTCTACTTTGACTACGACACAGACGTGTTGAACAACAAAGAGTATGAGAAAGATATCCAGTGTATCGTCGACTTCATCAATTTCTATCCAGGTAACTCATTCCTTATCATCGGTCACACAGACGAAAGAGGAACACGCGAGTACAACAACGCGCTAAGTATCCGCCGTGCCAAGAAGATCGAGAGCATCCTTGCGCAGAGAGGCATCTCACGTTCAAGAATGTTTGTGATGGGACTTGGAGAAGATCGACCTGTAATCCGTCATGCACAGACAGAGGATCAGCATCAGAAGAACCGTCGCGTGGAGATTTTGAAAATGGAGTAAAAACAAATCAGAATGCTTAATTCGCAATTCATAATTAAGGAAATGATGAAAAGAACATATATAAAATTGTTGACGGTGCTGTTTGCGTTGATCAGTGGATTCAACTCATACGCTCAGCAGGATCTAATGGTGTCGCAGCAGATTTTTTCACGAATGAATATCAACCCTGCCGGAACAGGTAACATGGAGCGTTTCGATGCTTTCGTGCTTGGCCGTATTCAGTGGGCAGGAGTAGACAACTCACCAAGAACAGGATTGCTCAACTTCGCATATTATAATGACCCACTTCGTTCGAGCATCGGACTAACGCTCAACTACGATAACCAGGGTATAGGCAACAGCCAGACTAATTTACAAGCTGTATACGCCTACCACATCGACTTGAATCCGAAGTATATCCTATCAATGGGATTGTCAGCAGGAGTTGGCATAAGCAGTTTTGATCCATACGCCAACACGATCAGAGATGAGGAGCCTGATTTCTCATCTTACGTGCAGGACAAGACAACAGAGATTAAGCCAGACTTCAACTTCGGACTGGAGTTGACATCAAAGAATTGGCTGATCGGTTTGTCAGCCACTCACCTTTTGAAGTCAGTGCCAACAACATTCCAGAGAGGACGACACATTTATGCATACGCACGTTGCTTAGTGCCACTTAATGAGACACTGGATTTGGCACCGATGGTTTCATACATCCATCAGCACCAAGTGAACGAAGGAGAGATCGGTGCAATGTTGTTTATCAAGAAAATGTTCTGGGGAGGAGCAACATGGAAACCAGACTTTGGCAACTTCGGAGATCTAAACTTGCTTGCTGTAGATTTAGGAGTTGAGGTTAAGAATTTCCGCGTCGGCTACGCTTATACATTCAACGTCGGAAAGTACAACAATCTTCCATCCAACACGCATGAGTTGTTGTTGAGCGTACACTTCTAATTCAAATCAAGAATTAAATTAAAAGCAAATGGGATGTGCTCGAAATGAGCTGCATCCCATTTTTTGTGTAAGTTCATAAATAAGCCATGAAAAGTTAAAAAAAATTAAACGCTTACTACATCAGCAAATTTTATATA
>DCIP01000152.1:5020-6020 GCA_002317115.1 Candidatus Scybalocola fimicaballi | reverse complement strand
ATATCCTTGAAACCTACACCAGCACCTATATCACCAGCAGCAACTACCTCAACTGGGTTCTGGTGGTTAGAGTGCATCTGGAACAAACGTGAGATACGCTCCTTCTTTCCTGAACGTACGTTGAAGATATATGAACCTGCATCTAGCTTACCTGAGTAAACTCTGAAGAAGCATAGACGACCTACGTAAGGGTCTGTTGCGATCTTAAATGCAAGAGCACATAGAGGCTCGTCCTCATCTGGGTGACGAACGATCTTGTTCTCCTCGTTACCTGGCTCTGAACCGATGATCTCTGGAGTATCAAGTGGGCTTGGCAAGTAAGCACAAACTGCGTCAAGCATTGTCTGTACACCCTTGTTCTTGAATGATGATCCACATACCATAGGGAAGATCTTCATTGCAAGTGTACCCTTACGGATAGCTGCCTTGATCTCGTCCTCTGTGATTGACTCAACGTCTCCCTCAAGGAACTTCTCCATGATTGTATCGTCGCAGTCAGAAACTGCCTCAAGCATCTTCTCTCTCCACTCGTTAGCCTCGTCAACTAGATCAGCTGGGATCTCCTCTACATCGTATGCAGCTCCCATTGTCTCATCATGCCAAACGATAGCCTTCATCTTTACTAGGTCGATAACTCCCTTGAATGTCTCCTCTGCTCCGATTGGAATCTGGATTGGACATGGGTTAGCACCTAGAACCTCCTTTAGCTGTGCTACTACGTCGAAGAAGTTTGCACCTGAACGGTCCATCTTGTTAACGTAGCAGATACGAGGTACGTTGTACTTATCAGCCTGACGCCATACTGTCTCAGACTGTGGCTCTACACCACCTACTGCACAGAATGTTGCTACTGCACCGTCAAGGATACGTAGTGAACGCTCAACCTCTACAGTAAAGTCAACGTGTCCTGGAGTATCAATCAAGTTGATCTTGTACTTCTTGTCAAGATACTTCCAGTATGTTGTTGTAGCAGCTGATGTAATAGTGATACCACGCTCCT